>DASPSB010000373.1:0-3867 GCA_035624135.1 Candidatus Acidiferrales bacterium
CGTCGGGCTGAAAGACATGCAGGAGTTGCATCGAATCCTGGTGCACTGCGGCGCTCCAATCGACGAAATCAACGCGGTGCGGAAACACGTCTCGGCAGTGAAGGGCGGGCGGCTGGCGGCGGCAGCGCCGGAGGCGCTGAAAATCACGCTGGGAGTGAGCGACGTGCCGCCAGGACGCGAATCGGCACTAGCGTCGGGACCAACGCTTCCGGATCCGACGCGGATCTCGGACGTGCTTCGAGTATCGCGGGAATACGGCATCGCGGCGAAGCTGACCAGCTCGCTCGCCCGGCGCATCGAGAAGGGCGACCTGCCGGAAACGCCGAAACAGGGTGACTGCGCGTTTGCGCGCGCGCATTTCCACCTGGTGCTGGGGATGAACCAGATGTTTCACAGCGCGCACCGGTTTGCGGAGGCCAGCGGGTGCGTGACCGTGTGCGACAACGCGACCGACGACTGGCCGATCGAGAAGGCGCGGGATTTCTTGCTGGGACAACTCGAGACGCTGGGGCGGCAGCATCCGGGGCGGCGCGTGTGCGTGATTGCAGATGGCGAGGTGCTTTCCCCGGTGACGGGCAACGGCGTGGGAGGGCGGAACTCGGCGTTTGTTCTGGCGTGCGTCGAGAAAATCGCTGGCAAACCGATTGCCGTGCTCAGCGTGGGAACCGACGGAATTGACGGAAATAGTCCGGCGGCGGGAGCGGTGGCGGACGGCACCACGCTCGAGCGCGCGCGCCGGGCGGGGATGGAGCCGGAGGATTATTTCCGGCGGAGCGATGCGTACAGCTTTTTTTCGTTCCTCGAGGACGCCGTCAAGACAGGGCCAACGGGGAATAATCTGCGGGATTTGAGGATACTGATTTCGGCGCCAACGGGATGAGAGGAAGCGGGCGCGAGTGACGAGGATGGTGTTCCAGCTCGGCGAATCTCAAGAGGCGAAAAGCAGATCCCTCACCCCGCGAATCCCGAAGTTTCGGGACGCGGGGATTCGGAATGACGAGCGCTCGAAGCTCGGGGCTAGCCGGACGTCAACCGGTCGAGATTGGTTCTAGTTGAGAGGGTCGGGGCCCGCAGCGGGAGAGCCCGCGCTGGGGTTGGATTTGCGGAGCCGGGAGAGAGTGCGCCGGACGCTGTTTTGGAAGTCCTCACTCAGGTCGCCGCGATTGAGCGCGGCTTCGAGAGGAGCGATGGCGGAGGAGTCAGCGCGCTCGTCCAGGGCCTGGAGCGCGGCGCGGCGGACCGGAGAAATTCTCTCGTCCATATAGGAGAGCAGGCGGCGGGTGATCTCGGGGTTGTGCGCATCGAGCGAGCCCAGGGAACGGATTGCTGCGGCACGGGATTCAAGCGGACGGCCGGGAGCGGACCAATCGAGCACGATGGGGAGCGCTCGCGGGTCCGCCAACTCGCCGAAGGCCGCGAGCGCGGCGCGCCGCAGGCCATCATCAGGCGAATCCGTGCGCGAAGCCTCGAGCAGGACCGGGAAGGCATTGGGGCTGCGCAGCCGGCCCAGCGCACGAAGGGCGGATTCGCGTTCGCGATAATACTTTCCGCCGCGCGCAACGGTTTCGAGGCGCGCGGCAACCTGCGGGTCATGCTGGAAGACGCTCAGCAGCGTCGCGGATGTGGACACGGTACGGACGTCGGGATCGTCGAGAGCGGCGAAGAGCGCATCGCGGGCGCGCGTCCCTCCCAATTTGGCCAGCGATTCGAGGGCCTGCACGCGCACACCCCAGAAGGGGTCGCCGTGCGCGGCCTCAATGAGCGCGGCGACAACGGCGTCCTGCCCCGTGATGCCGGCGAGCACAGAGGCGGCATCGGCGCGATCGGGCACCGTGGAGGCGTGACGCAACTGGTAGAGCCATTCGCGCGTGGTTTTGGCGAACTGGACCGTGTCCAGAAAGGTGTCGCCGGGATCGAACAGGACGAGGAGAGGAGGGGAGTCCGCAGAGAATGAGAAGGTCTCGTCGGCCTTCGAAACCACGATAGGGAAACGCTGTGTTCCTGTTGCGGTTGTGATTTCCACCTCGGTGGGGATTGTGAACAGCCCCACGGGGCCTTCCATTTTCTGAGTCTGCCTGACTTCCAGGCGAATGTTGTGCGCCGATGGCTCGTAGGCGTAACTGACGGCGAGATTGGGCGCGCCGGCGCCATAAACCCACTGGTTGAAGAACTGGTCCACATTGCGCGAGGTGGCTTCTTCGATCGCGCTGATGAGGTCGGCAGTGACCACATTGTGGCCACGGTATTTCTCGAGGTAGTGCTTCAGGCCGGCGTAGAAATCGGCCGAGCCGAGTTCCTGGCGGAGCGTGTAGAGAACCAACCCGGCTTTGGTATACACGTTGGGTGCGTACTCCATCGAATCGGTGAAATTGGAGTAGACGATGGGAATCGGGAACATGCGCTCTTCGGCCAGCCAGTCGCGGGCCTCGTTCCAGCGCGTATAGTCGGCTTCGTCGCGGCCGTACTCGTGCTCTTCCCAAAGGTACTCGGCGAGAGTGGCGAAGCCTTCGTTGAGCCAGAGGTTGGTCCAGTCCTTGCAGGTGACCAAGTCGCCGAACCATTGATGAGACATCTCGTGAGAGATGAGGTCGTCTTCGAGTTCGGGATGCTCGGCGGCGGTGACGGGATTGACGAGGGCGCGCGTGGCGAGGGTGGTGGCGCTGGTATTTTCCATGCCGTCTTCGGTGAATTCGTCCACAGTCACTTGCGCGTACTTGGGCCAGGGATAGGGAACGCCGAAGGTGCTGGAAAAGAAATCGAGCATTGCGCGGGTGTGTTCGAAGGTGGGGCGGATGCGGTCGCCGCGTCCATGGGGCGCGTAGTAGGCGAGGGGAATCGAGCGCCAGGTGTCGTCAGCGCGGTCGAACTCACCGGCGACGACGGTGATGAGATAAGTGGAGAGCGGCGCGTCCTGAACCCAGTGCCAGAGGATCTGGCCGTCAGCCGCGGGAGATTTGCTTTCGAGGCGGCCGTTCGAGACGGTTTCCCAGTTGGCGGGGACGGTCAAATAAGTGTCGGTGGTGAGGCGGTCGTTGGGATAGTCGTAGGTGGGCAGATAGAAGCGCGTGTCTTCCGCTTCGCCCTGGGTCCAGATTTGGCGGGGGCGGTTGGGATAGTTTTTGTCCGGCAAAATGAAGAAAAGGCCCTGGCGGGGCGAGCCGTCGTAACGGATTTCGACGGAATGAGCGTCGCCGCGGTGCGCGGGCGCGGGAAGCGGCACGGCGAGTTTTTCAGGAGCCAGATCGAAACGGGCAGGCGAGCCATCGAGCGAGACGCTTTCGATGCGCAGGCCCACGCTATCGAAGGTGATGCCAGTCGCACCGTCGCGGATCATGGAAACGCGGTGGGTGACGTCGCCGATCACTTTTCGCTGGTTCGTGTCGAACGAGAGGCGAATGGTGGAGTGCTGGAGGTCGTAGTCGCGACTGGGCGCAAAGGGCTGATCGGCGCGGCTGGGGCCGCTGAAGGCGAGCAGGGCGAGAAGCAGCGCCGCCGTGGTGAGCATTCTCTTTAGGCCGAGGCAGGCATGCGCATGCTTTGAACGCAGAGTCTTTCCGTTCATTCGACTCCTCAACAAAAATTTAATAGTAGCATCCCGCACGGCTTCCGGGCTGGCACGGGGAGAAATGCGTAGCACACTTCAAAGAAAAATCGTCTCGTGATTCGCGCGGCGCGTCAATTCAATTTCCGGCTCACTGTTAGATGCTTTTCGCGCGGAATGGTGTAGGACGAAGGATCCGGGTCTTGCTAGCGGGCGGCGCCAGCCCGAATCGATTTAGTCCTTCGGAGGAGAGGCCGCCGCTTCGCGCGCAGGGCAGGACGCGCGGGCCGGAGCTCGAACCGCACGCCTTCCGCATCTTGCAAATA
>DASPSB010000376.1:0-3320 GCA_035624135.1 Candidatus Acidiferrales bacterium
AGACCGCGAACGCAAGCGCACCGGCATCGCCTCGCTCAAAGTGCGTTACAACCAGGTCTTCGGCTTCTATATCGAAGTCTCCAAGGCCAATCAGCACCTCGTTCCCGCGGATTTCGAACGCAAGCAAACTCTGGTCAATGCGGAGCGGTTCACCACCCCCGAACTCAAAGAGTACGAACGCAAGGTGCTCGAAGCCGACGAGCGCATTCTGGAAATCGAGGAACGGCTGTTCCGCGAAGTCCGCGGCCAGATCGGCGCGCAGGCGCATCGCCTGCGTCAAACCGCGGCGGCGCTCGCTCAGCTCGACGTGCTCGCCTCCTTCGCTCATTCCGCTGCGGGACGCAACTACACACGCCCCGAATTTCCCCAGGAAGCTGCGGAGACCGCCGATCAACTGCTCCTGGCTGCGGCGCGTCATCCCGTCATCGAACGCCTGCTCGAAGAGCGCGGCGAGCGCTTCATTCCCAACGACGTCTATTTGGATTCGACCTCGCAGCTCATCCTGCTGATTACCGGCCCGAATATGGGCGGAAAATCCACCTATCTCCGCCAGACAGCCCTGCTCGTCGTGATGGCTCAGATGGGCTCGTTCGTCCCCGCGCAGCAGGCCCGCCTTCCCATCGTCGACCGGATTTTCACTCGCATCGGCGCCTCCGACAATCTGGCCCGCGGCCGATCCACCTTTCTGGTCGAGATGAGCGAAGTGGCCGCCATCCTCAATCTCGCCACGCCGCGCAGCCTCGTGCTGCTCGATGAAGTCGGCCGCGGCACCGCCACCTTCGACGGTTTGTCTCTCGCCTGGGCCGTAGTCGAGCATCTTCACGCCCACACCCGCGCCCGTACCCTGTTTGCCACGCACTATCACGAATTGACCGAGTTGGGCGGCCTCCTCCCGGGCGTCAAAAACGTCCACGTCTCTGTGCGCGAAGCCGGGCACGAAATTGTCTTCCTGCGCCGCGTCGAGCCCGGCAGCGCCGACAAGAGCTATGGCATCGAGGTAGCGCGCCTCGCCGGGCTTCCTCCCGAGGTCATCGAACGCGCCCGTGAAATCCTCTCCAAGCACGAGGTCAAGGAGCACAAACTGACCGCCGAGCTTTCTCCCGGCGCGGCCGGCGGAAATGGAGCCGGCGGAGCCGCTGCCGCAGGAACGCCGATCTTCACTGCGATTGACCGCGAGGTGCTCGATGCGCTTCGCGGAGCGGACCTCGACAACATGAGCCCGCTCAATGCCATGAACCTGCTCGCCAAACTCAAGCAGCAGGTCACCGAATGAACGCCCTGCGCCGCAGCCCGCCGGCAACCCCGCGATGCGCGTAATCGGGATGATGTCCGGAACGTCGGCGGACGGTATCGACGTCGCGCTGGTCCGCGTCATCGGACGCCCTCCGAACCTCCGCGCGCGCCTCGAAAGATCTGCCTGCTTTCCCTACCCGCCGCCCGCTCGTCGGGAGATTCTGCGGATCGCGTCGGGCGCCACCGCCTCGGCGGGCGAAATTGCCAAGCTCAACGTTCTGGTGGGTGAACTCTTTGCGCGCGCCGCGCTCGATGCCTGCCGAAAATTCCGTGTTTCCCCGCGAAGCGTCCAGCTCATTGGCTCGCATGGCCAAACGATTTTCCATCAGGGCCAGCCCGCGCCCTATCTCGGAGCGCGCGCCATCGCCGCCACCATGCAAATTGGCGAGCCCGCTGCCATTGCCGCGCGCACAGGCATCCCCACCGTGGGCGATTTTCGTCCCGCGGATCTGGCCGCCGGCGGCCAGGGTGCCCCGCTCGTCCCCTTTGTGGATTACCTGCTCTATTATCACCCGCGCCGCGGGCGCGTCGCGCTCAATATCGGAGGCATTGCCAATCTGACGGCGATTCCAGCCGCCGCTCGCCCCCAGGACGTGTTCGCTTTCGACACCGGTCCCGGAAACATGGTCGTCGATTCACTCGTAGCTCGCGCCACCGGCGGGCGGTTGCGTTACGACCGCGGCGCACGCCTGGCCCGGCGCGGCCGCATAGTTCCCGCGTTGTTGGCCGAGCTCCTCGCCGACCCATTTTTCAGAGAGAATCCGCCGAAATCTGCCGGCCGCGAGCAGTTCGGTTCCGAGTTCGCCGATCGCGCGCTCCGCTGGGCCAGACGAAACCGCGTTCGCTTCGAGGATGTCCTCTACACTGTGACGGTGCTCACGGCTGTCACCATCGCCAAGGCCGTTCGAAAATGGGTCGCGCCGAAAATGCACGTGGACGATCTGATTGTCTCCGGCGGCGGCGCCCACAATCCGCTTCTGATGGAGCGGCTCCGTGCAGGATTCACCGGCATCGCGATTGTGCCCTCCGGCAGGTTCGGCGTCCCGGAAGATGCCAAGGAAGCGTTTGCCTTTGCTGTGCTGGCCTACGAGACTTTCCATGGCCGCCCGTCAAATCTGCCGCGTGCTACGGGAGCCAGCCGGCCCGCAGTGCTGGGTAAGCTCTGCCGGCCATAACGCTTTCAGGAAATCCTTTCAGTTCGCGGCGGACTGTTTCCCGGGGGCCGCGGCGCCGCCTTCAATCGCCGCGCGAATTTCGGCTTCGGAAATACGGCCTTCGCGGACGATGCGCCAGCCGCTGTCCCGCAGGTCCACGATTGTGGACGCCAGCACGGCGCCCGTTTCTCCCCCGTCGAGAATCAGCGGCAGCCGGTCGCCCAGTTGCGCGGCAAGCAATTCCGCGTTCGTGCTCGACGGATGGCCCGAAAGGTTCGCGCTCGTTCCCGTCACCGGCCCGCCAAAAGCCTGGATCAGCGCCCACACCAGCGGCGCGTTCGGCATGCGTAGCGCCACGCGTCCTGTATTCCCCGTGACTTTCAGCGGCAGCCGTCGCGAAGCTTCTACGACGATGGTCAGCGCGCCCGGCCAGAATTTCTCCGCCAGCGGGATAAATCCATCGGGAATCGCTCGCGCCAATTCAACCGCCTGCTCGAGCGAACGCACCAGGATCGGCAGCGCCCGCGTCTCCGGCCGGCCCTTCACCCGGTAAATCTGCTCTACCGCGGCCAGATTGAACGGATCGGCCGCCAGTCCATAGAACGTATCCGTGGGAATGCCGACAACCTGGCCCCTGCGGATAAACCCTGCCGCGTACGCGACGGGCTCCGGCTCAGGATTTTGTAAAGTGACTCGGACGATCTCTGCGGTCAACCTGCACGCTCTCGGCCCCGCGCCCTCCCGATGTTTCGGGAGCGCTCGTGCACGGGCTCTGTATAGTCAGTGGACGCTACCATAGGCACCCGCCGCCTGCAATAACTAGCCGCTCCGGGCTTCTCGCCCCGTGTTGCGACCGCCCGTGCCTTCCCGCGT
>DASPSB010000378.1:0-5552 GCA_035624135.1 Candidatus Acidiferrales bacterium
TTCGTGAAAGGCGGGGCGCGGCTGCTGATCAATCTTTCCAATGACGGATGGTTCGGGCATTCGGCGGCGCTGGAGCAGCATCTGGCGCAGGCGCGGGTGCGCGCCGTGGAGAACCGCCGGTGGATACTGCGCGCAACGAACACGGGCTTGACCGTATCCATCAGTCCCTACGGACGGATCGTGGCTGCGATTCCGCCCGACGAGCGAACGGCGCTGATTGCGCCGTACGGCTTCCGCGACGACCTAACGCCCTACACCCGCTTTGGCGACTGGCTACCCTACGTTTCCATCGTGATATCGCTGTGGTTCCTGATTTACAGCGCCCCGCGGCCGGAAGATGAAGAGGCGGCCGAAGAGGAGGAAGGGGGCAAGGGTTCGAGGCCGGCGGCATGACGGGCGCGTCCAATTGGAAAATGGCGCAGGAGATGCCAGAATAAAAGCAGGCATTGCGCCGGCTGCGGATGTGGCAGCGGGGCGCGCGGAAAACTTACATGATCCTCGAAGACCTGGAACATCGCGCGGAAGAGCTCAGGAAGCGCATCGAGCTGGTCCGGAGTTACCTTTGACGTCCGGTCAAACCGGGAGCGTCTAGCCGCGCTCGAACAGCAAATCTCCAATCCCGATTTCTGGCAGAACCAGGAAGCAGCGCAGCGAGCGATGCAGGAGCGGAAGCGCGCCGAGACCGCGGTTCAAAATGACGAGAAACTTGCGCGCTTGCTGAACGACCTGGAAGGCTACTTCCTGCTGGCCCACGAAGAGACGAATGCGGCGGAGCGTGAAAACTTGCTGGCCGAAATCGAACGCGAACTGGTGACGGCGGAATCGTGGATTGGGGAGCTGGAAACTTCGACGCTGCTCTCCGGCGAGAACGACCGCCTGAACGCCATTGTGACCATCAAGCCGGGCGCGGGCGGAATTGACTCGCAGGACTGGGCGGAAATGCTGATGCGGATGTACCTGCGCTGGGCGGAGCGGCACGGGTATCGCGCCTCGGTGCTCGACAGCACGCCGGGTGAAGAGGCGGGGATCAAGAATGCGACGGTGCTGATCGAGGGCGAGAACGCGTACGGGTTACTGACCTCTGAAAGCGGGGTGCACCGGCTGGTGCGCATTTCGCCGTTTGACCAGCAGGCGCGGCGGCACACGTCGTTCGCGTCCGTATTCGTGACGCCGGAAGTGGACGACAAAATCGAGGTCGAGGTGAAGCCCGACGAAATCCGCGTGGATACTTATCGCGCGGGCGGCCACGGCGGCCAAAACGTGAACAAGGTGGAGACGGCGGTACGGATCACGCATATTCCCAGCGGCATCGTGGTGCAGTGCCAGAACGAACGGAGCCAGTTCAAGAACCGCGAAATCGCCATGAAGCTGCTGCGGTCGAAACTCTACGAGCTGGAGATCGAGAAGAGGCAGGAAGAGACGAACAAATTGAACGAGCAGAAGCGGGGGATCCGCTTTGGAAGCCAGATCCGTTCGTATGTCCTGCAACCCTACCGGATGGTGAAGGATTTGCGGACGCGGGTGGAGACAGGCGACGTGAACCGCGTGCTGGATGGCGATATCGACGCATTCATGCGGGCCTATTTGCTGGGCCGGAGGACTGGGTTTGGGGAGCCGGTCGAGGTGGAAGCGGAAGAGCCATAGCGGCATAACGGAAATCCATTGGACCCGCGGAAATTGCCGTCCGATTGCCGAAGAAAGCCGTTGAGGGGAACGCGTTGACACCCCAAAGGCCGTTTGTTAGCCTGAGACGGAGAGACCTACACGCAGGAATCCCCTGATTGCTTACAGGAGAGCCGATTGAGTTCCAGCGAGCGCAATTTTTTGTTTACCTCGGAGTCTGTGACCGAAGGCCATCCCGACAAGATGGCGGACCAAATCTCGGATGCCGTGCTCGACGCAGTGCTGACGGAAGATCCGCTCGGGCGCGTGGCCTGCGAAACCCTGCTGACAACCGGACTGATCGTAGTGGCGGGAGAAATCACCACCCGAGCCACAGTGGATTACAACAAGCTGGTGCGGCAGGTGGTGCGCGACATCGGCTACACGCACTCCGATCACGGATTCGACGCGGAAACCTGCGGAATGATCTGTTCGGTGAAGCAGCAGTCATCGGACATCGCCATGGGAGTGGACACGGGCGGCGCCGGCGATCAGGGTTTGATGTTCGGCTTTGCCTGCGACGAAACCGACGAATTGATGCCGCTGCCAATCATGCTGGCACACAAGTTGTGCCGCAGGCTGGCAGAGGTGCGGCGCTCGGGGGAAGCGGGCTTCCTGCTTCCCGATGGGAAATCCCAGGTGACGGTGGAATATGTTGCTGGGCGGCCGAAACGCGTGGAGTGCGTGGTGATTTCCACGCAGCACCGCGCCGAGGCGAGTCAAAAAGCGATCCATGAAGCGGTGATGGAGCACGTGATCCGCAAGGTGATCCCTGCAGAAATGCTCGACAATCGCACGAGCTTCCACATCAATCCGACCGGGCGGTTCGTGACCGGCGGGCCGATGGGAGACGCCGGGCTCACGGGACGCAAAATCATCGTGGATACGTACGGCGGGTACAGCCGGCACGGCGGCGGGGCGCTCAGCGGGAAGGATCCGACGAAGGTGGACCGCTCGGCGTGCTACATGGCGCGGCACATCGCCAAGAACCTGGTGGCCGCCGGCCTGGCACGCAAAGTGGAAGTGCAGCTCGCCTATGCGATCGGTGTGGCGGAACCGGTTTCGGTGATGGCAGACACGTTCGGCACGGGCAGAGTGCCGGATGAAAAATTGACGGCCATCATCCGGGAAACTTTTTCGCTGACTCCGCGCGGGATTATCGACACGCTGAACCTTCGCCGGCCGATCTACCGGGCCACGGCTGCCTACGGCCACTTCGGGCGAGTCGAGCCCGGATTCACCTGGGAGCAGACGGAAAAAGCGGAAGCGCTTCGCCAGGCGGCCGGCCAGAAGGCTGCCACGCACAGGCCGGAAGTGGCTGTGCGCCGCTAGTTCGGACCGTTTTTTTCATCGCAGCGCATTCCAACATAGAAGGAGACTCGTGTGAGCACGACAGAACGCCTGACCGGCGATGTAAAAGACCTCGCCCTGGCCGAACGCGGCAAACGCAAAATCGAATGGGCCAACCAGCAGATGCCTGTGCTGCAATTGATCCGCAAACGGTTCATCAAAGAGCAGCCGCTCAAGGGGCTGCGGCTTTCGGCATGCCTGCACGTGACGAGCGAGACGGCCAACCTTGCGATTACGCTTCGCGACGGCGGAGCGGACGTGGTGGTGTGCGGATCGAATCCGCTCTCGACGCAGGATGAAGTGGCCGCGTCGCTGGTGAAGGACTACGGGATTCCCACTTACGCGATCAAGGGCGAAGACAACGCAACGTATTATTCGCACATTGCCGCGGCGCTGGAGCACAAGCCACAAATGACCATGGACGACGGCGCGGACCTGGTGACCACGCTGCTGACCAAGCGCAAGGACCTGCTTCCCCATGTGATTGGCGGGACGGAAGAGACGACCACGGGAGTGATCCGGCTTCGCGCGATGGCCAAGGACGGCACGCTGAAGTTTCCGGTGATCGCCGTGAACGACGCGATGACCAAGCACTTCTTCGACAACCGTTATGGAACGGGACAGTCCACGATTGACGGAATCCTGCGGGCGACGAATCTGCTGCTGGCGGGGCTGAAGCTGGTGGTATCGGGCTACGGCTGGTGCGGGCGGGGAGTGGCCATGCGGGCGAAGGGACTGGGCGCCGATGTCATAGTGACCGAGGTGGATCCGACGCGCGCGCTGGAAGCGACGATGGACGGATTCCGCGTGATGCCGATGCGCGAAGCGGCGAAGCTGGGCGATGTGTTTGTCACTGTGACCGGCAACAAGGGAGTGCTGAACGCCGAGCATTTCCAGGCGATGAAAGACGGCGCGGTGCTGGCGAACTCCGGGCACTTCAACGTGGAGATCGACTTGCCCGGGCTCGAAAAGCTGTCCACGGCGAAGCGCGAGGCGCGTCCGCTGGTGGATGAGTATCAATTGAAGGATGGGCGAAGGATCTTTGTGCTGGGCGAGGGCCGGCTGGTAAACCTGGCGACGGCCGAAGGCCATCCTGCATCCGTGATGGACATGAGCTTTGCGAACCAGGCGCTTTCGGCGGAATACATGGCGCACCATCACAAGGAAATGAAAGCGACCGTCTATCCGGTCCCGGAGCATTTGGACAAGCAGATTGCGCGCCTGAAGCTGGAGTCCATGGGCGTGCAGATCGACAAGCTCACCACCGAACAGGAGCACTACCTGGCGTCCTGGCAGGAAGGCACCTGAGGGGATCGATACTCGAAACTCGAAATTCGAAAATCGTGAAGCCCAGAGAAGGCGCGTGCCCGGCTGGACGGGCGCACCACTGCCCGCATGCGTCCACGTGTGAGATAGAATGCAGCGCTCGGTTGGGCGTGCATGTTTGATCTGGCCACAGTTGCGATTGAGACGGCGAAGCGCCGGGGCGCCAGCTACGCCGATGCGCGGGTGATGGACATCCGCTCGCGCGAGCTTTCCACAAAAAACGGTGAAGTGGGGACGCTGAACGAGGCGGAGTCGCTAGGACTGGGAATCCGTGTGATTGCCTTGGGGGCGTGGGGATTCGCTTCGACGGACCGGCTGACGCGCGAGGGAGTCTCCGCGTGCGCAGCGCGAGCGGTGGACATCGCAAAGGCTTCAGCGCTGGCGAAATTGAAGGACGTGGTGCTCGCTCCGGAAGCCGCGGTGGTGGACACCTGGCAGAACCCGTTTGTGAAAGACCCGTTCCGGATACCGGTAGAGCGGCAACTCGACCTGTTGCTGGCTGCCGACGCGGCCATGCGCGGAGTGAAGGGCGTGACGCTCGCGGAAACGGCTATGGCGTTCCGGCGCATCGAGCAGTTCTACGTTTCCACGGAGGGTTCGAGGATTCATCAGGTGAAGGTGCAGTCGGGCGCCGGAATCGTGGCGCTAAGTTTTGCCGGAGACGAGATTCAGAAGCGGTCCTATCCGAACAGCTTCGGCGGGCAGCATACGCTCGAGGGATACGAGATGGTGGAATCGCTGGACCTGGCCGGGCATGCGCCGCGCGTTGCGGAAGAGGCTGTGGCGCTGCATAGCGCGGCCCAGTGTCCGGCAGGGACGCGCACGTTGCTGCTGGAGAGCGCACAACTGGGATTGCAGATCCACGAGTCGGTAGGGCATCCGATTGAACTCGACCGCGTGCTAGGGATGGAGGCGAATTACGCCGGGTTGAGTTTTCTGACGCTGGAAAAGCTGCGCACGCTGCGCTACGGGTCGGAGATTGTCAACGTGGTGGCGGACGCGCGGCTGTCCCATGGGTCGGGGCTGGGGACGTTCGGTTATGACGACGAGGGCGTGCCGGCGCGATGCACGCCGATTATTTCGAACGGACTGTTTACCGGGTATCTCTCGAGCCGGGAGACGGCGGCGCTGGTGGGGGAGAAGCAGTCGGGGGGAACAGTGCGAGCGGAAAGCTGGAACCGGCTGCCGATGATCCGGATGACGAATGTGAGCCT
>DASPSB010000383.1:0-3411 GCA_035624135.1 Candidatus Acidiferrales bacterium
GAGCTGGAAACGCCCCGCCAGGGGAAGTGTGATGTCGAGCCGCCAGGAGTCGCGCGGGCATTCGACGCGGGCGCGCATCCCCTCGAGGCTGTCTCCGACGGTATAGGCGCGGTAGTCCGCCGGAACGTCCACGAAATTTCCGGAGTCAATGCCGAGCTCGCCGGCACGGCGGCGAACGACAGAAACGGCTTCCGGATGTCCCGCGGCGCAGATGACTGTAGCGCCCGGTTTGAGGATGCCGGCCTTTTCCGCGGCGATTTCGGGGATGGAGTGGCCAAGGAACTCCTCGTGGTCGAAATCGATTGCAGTGATGATGGTCAGTTCGGGCTGGAGAATGTTTGTGGCGTCGAGGCGGCCGCCGAGGCCGACTTCGTAAACGGAGAATTCCACGCGCGCGCGAACGAAATGGTCGAAGGCCATGGCGGTGAGACATTCGAAGAAGGTGGGATGCGCCGCGAGCTCGCCCGAAGCGAGCATCTGTTCGATGAGGGTCTGCACGCGGGTGAAAGCCAGGGCGAAATCGTGGTCGTAAATTTCCAGCCCGTTGACCCGGATGCGCTCGTTGATGCGCTCGAGATGCGGCGAGGTGTAGAGGCCGGTACGGGCGCCGGAAGCGTAGAGGATGGATTCAAGGATGGCGGCCGTGGAACCTTTGCCGTTGGTGCCGGCCACGTGGACGCAGGGGATGGCGCGATGGGGCGCGCCCATGCGTTCGGCCAGGCGCGCGATGTTCTCGAGCTCGAACTTCTGCACGCGAGCCTGGCGCGGCGCGGAGAGTTCTTTTCCCAGCGCGAGGAGATCGCGAACAGCTTCGTCGTAAGTCATGCGGTCGTCTCACTGGCGAGCAGCGAGGCGCAACCATTATGCGGCAGGGGGATGGATTCGAGGGCCGTCCTGCGCGGCGAATGTTGCCAGATTGAAAGTCACGCGGCTTGCTCCCCCAGCCTAGCGCCACGCGCCGAGAAGACAGCGCACGAGGATGAACTGTCCGAGGTGATGCGAGTTGTGGTCGGCGGCGAGCAGGATCTCGCGAAGAATGGTCTGGCCGGAGCCGTGCGGAATGCGCGCAAAGAGATCCGTTTTCGGGTCGGCGACGAGTCGCTGGAACTCTTTTCGGTCGCGCAGAAATGCTTTGACGCTCCTGGACCATGCCGCGGAACTCGGGGGCGCCGCGCTGCGCGGCCAGTAGCCCGCGGGGAAATCCGGAGAGATATGTTTCGGGTTGCGGCTGAACTCCAGGATGTCCCACTGGGCGATGCGCACATGCTCGAGCAGTTCCCAGGCGGAGTGAGGGGCACCCTTGGGACGAACGCGGCGCAATTTGGCGGGAAAATCTTTGAGCGCCTCGGGCCAGTCCGCGTGGGCATCGCCCCAGGCGATGAATTTCTGCAACTGTTCGCGCAATGCTTTCTCGTTCATGCGTTTCTCCCTACGGCCATCATACGGCTGCGCGTCCCGCACCCGATAGACGCGGCGGGGCGGTTTGACGGGATACGGATGGGCAGCACATACTGCCCGTTTCGCGCCCTTCATGGAACCATGATTCGCACTCTTTCCTTCCGCTTTGTTCTCATGCTGACCACGGTGCTCCTGGCCGAGGGCGGGGCGCGCGCGCAGGACAACTATGAGATCCAGGTGTACGAGTCGGATACGGTCGATCCGGGAAAGACCATGTTCGAGTTCCACAGCAATTTCACGGTGAACGGTTCGAAGACCATGCAGAACGGCGTGTATCCGACCGAAGACGCCTTCCACGAGACGCTGGAGATTACTCGCGGAATCACGACCTGGTTTGAAATCGGATGGTACACGTTTACCTCCATCGGACAGGACTACGGCTGGCAGTACGTGGGCACGCATCTGCGGCCTCGCGTGCGCGTGCCGGAAAAGTGGCACTGGCCGGTGGGCGTGAGCGTGTCCACGGAGTTCGGCTACCAACGGCGAATCTTTTCCGAAGATACCTGGACGATTGAAATCCGCCCGATCATCGACCAAAAACAGGGCAAATGGTATTGGTCGTTTAATCCCACGTTTGACAAGTCGTTTGCGGGGCTCAACGAGCGGAAAGGCTGGGAATTCGCGCCCGACTTCAAATTCAGCTACGACGTGACGAAAAAAGTGAGCGCGGGCCTGGAATACTACGGCACACTGGGCCCGGTGGGGAACTTCGATCCCATCAGCCAGCAGATGCAGCAGATTTTTCCCACCATCGACCTGAACCTTTCGCCGAAATGGGAGGTGAATTTCGGCGCGGGGGTCGGGCTGACGGCAGGAACGGATCACATTATTATCAAGGGAATCCTGGGCTACCGGTTTGATCGCTTCCCACGTCCCTGGCGGTAGCGATGGGGAAACGCTTCTATTTTGCGCGCGCCCGGGAAGGCCGCTACACTCGGCGCTACAGGTCCCTCTGGTGAACGAGCCGCGCAAAACCCGCTACGCCGGCTTTGTCATCATTGCAGTTCTCTTCTTCGGCCTTCTGGTCATCTCCTCGCAGCGCGGTCTGGATACACGAATCGAAGGTGCCTTCTTTCTTTCTCTCGGCGCGCTGATTGCATGGATGATTGTGCGCGCGCTACGGGCAAGGGAAGACGCCCGGAGAGCGGAGGAGCGCTTCGAAGAAATCGAAGGGCGGCTGAACGCGATCCAACAGCACCTCGCGGGACGCGTCAACAAGCTCGAAGAGGACCTGGCGCGGCTTCAGAGCGGAACTGTGCCACCGGGGGTTCAGCAGCCGGCAGGGGAAGCTAAGGCCGCAACGGCTGAACCTGCGAAGCCGACACCCGTGCAGCCGCTGGCCCCCGGTGCTCTTCCGGCCACTGTCCCACCTGCCACGCCCGTTCAACCTCCGGCTGCCGCGACTCCTGCGCCGCCCACATCTGCACCAGCGGCCCGTGAAGCGGCGACGCTCTCAGGCACGGCTCTGCGAGGCGGCATAGAAGGACTGCCTCCAGCCGCGCCGACTCTCAAGGAAGCGACGGCTGATGCCCTTTCGAAACAGGGCTTGCCGATTCCGCCTCCTTTGCAGGCCCGCACACCGCTGCGGCCGGGACCGTCGTTCCGCGCGAAGCTGCCCGACATTGAGGAAATGCTGGGCACGAATTGGCTCAGCAAACTGGGTATCACCGGACTGGTGCTGGGAATTGCGTTCTTTCTGGCGCTTGAGGCTACCACTCCGAAGAGCCGCGTAGCGTTGGGGTATGTGTGCGGGCTGGCGATGCTGGGGGCGGGAATTTATTTCGAGCGCGTGCCGCGATACCGGTTGCTGGCCCGCGTGGGCATTGCGGGCGGATGGCCACTTTTGTTTTTCGTGACCTACGCGATGTACCACGTCCCGGCCGCGCGGATTCCCGGCCTGTCGCCGGAGGGCGACCTGGTGCTGATGCTGGTGGTTGCCGGGGCGATGGTGGC
>DASPSB010000262.1:0-5015 GCA_035624135.1 Candidatus Acidiferrales bacterium
CTTTTGAAGAGACCGTTCCTCCCTCACCCACCCCTCCGGAGCCCCATTATAGCTCGCGCGCATGACTTGCCGAGACTGCGGGCCTGCAGCAACTCAGCCTTGCTTCGTGAGAATTACGTGAGTCGCCATGGGGGTCGAGACGTGTTCGGTGCAGCGGTAGCCGAGCTGGAGCAGATCGAGACCGGCGAAGAGCGACTCGCCTGAGCCAAGAAGAATCGGGGCAATGGCGAGATGCAGGTGGTCGATAAGACGGGCGCGGAGAAATTGCTGGATGGTCGAGACGCCGCCACCGATGCGAATGTCTTTTCCATTAGCAGCGGCGGAGGCGCGCTCGAGGGCAGCGTGAATTCCCTCGGTGACAAAATGGAATGTCGTCTGACCCGCCATGGGAATGGAGGCCCGGGCATGGTGGGTCAAAACAAACACCGGCGTGTGGAATGGGGGATTTTGGCCCCACCAGCCTTTCCAGGATTCGTCCGGCCAGGGGCCGCGAACCGGGCCGAACATATGGCGGCCGATGATCCAGGCCCCGATATTTTCGAAGCTGCGAGCGGCGAAATCGTCGTCGATTCCCGTGATCCCGCCCTCCTTGCCGGTGAGACGCTGGAAGGTGCGGGTGGAGGTCATCCAATCGTGCAAGGCCAAGCCGCCGACGCCGAGCGGATTTTCGAGGCTTTGGCCAGGGCCGGCGCCGTGTCCATCAATGGAAACTGAAAACGCCTGGACTCTGGTTTTGGACATGAGCGCTCCATGAATATCCGGTTGGCTCGATTGGCAAGCAGTCCGATGCTAAGCGCGTTGGTTGGGTGAAACAAGGACGGCCGGCGGTGCGGAAACCGTTTGCTGCATGGCGCGCGGCCCTCCCGCACTCGAAAGCTCCCGCGTTAGGGGTTTGTCATACACAACTTCAATAATTCTAGGGCAAGCTGGTGGCGGGAAGTGTAGTAGTATCCGCGTCGCCGCATTGGGATTATAGGAGGCGAGCGCCCGGGGGAGTGGCGGGCGCGCTTGGGCATGCGCGGGGACTATTTCTGGCGAGACGTGAAATACGGCCTGCGGGGATTGATGCGCAACCCGGCGTTCTCCGCCGTGGCGCTCGTGACGCTTGGGCTGGGGATCGGGGCGAATGCCGCGATCTTCAGCGTGGTGAACACGGTGCTGCTGCGTCCGCTGCCCTTCCGGGACTCCCAGCGCATCGTGATGGCGCGCAAAGTTGACCTGCGGCGAAACATCCTGAACGGCACTGCGTCACCGGCCGAGTATCTGGACTGGCGCACGCGCAATCATTCCTTCGAGCAGCTCGCCGGATTCAATCACAACTATTACAACCTGGCGGGTGCGGCAGAGCCGGAACAGGTGTGGGGGGCGCGCGTCACGCCCAATTTCTTCAGCGTCTTCCAAGTGACGCCGATTGTGGGACGGGGATTCCTGCCCGAGGAAGAGCAGCCGGGGCACGGCCAGACGGCCCTACTGAGCTACCGATTCTGGCAAGAGCATTTTGGCGGCCGGTCGGACGCACTGGGCCGCAGCATCACGGTAGACGGCAACCCTTACACCGTCGTCGGCGTGCTGCCGGCGGAGTTCAATCTTTGGGGCAACGAGGGATGGCAGTACGACCTGTGGATGCCATTTACGTTCGAGCCCAAGGTGATGGACCGCAACGAGCATATGCTGACCGTGTTCGGCCGGATGAGGCCGGGCGTGACGGCGGCGCAGGCGGAATCGGAGATGAAGGCCATCGTCCGCCAGCTCCAGCAGGAGTATCCCGGAATCGACAAAGGAGTGGACGTTCGGGTGGCGGCCATGCACGCGGAAGCGACGCGCGCGCTGCGGCCGGCGCTGGAGAAGCTGCTGGGAGTGGCGGGGCTGGTGCTGCTGATCGCGTGCGTGAACATCGCTAATCTGCTGCTGTCGCGCGCCACATCCCGGGAGCGGGAGATGGCGGTGCGCACGTCGCTGGGCGCGGGACGAGGCCGGCTGCTGGCGCAGGTACTGACGGAAAGCGTGTTGCTGGGAGTGAGCGGGGGAGCGGTCGGCCTGGCGCTGGGATTCGGCGGTCTCAAGCTACTGCCACTGTTTCTTCCGGCGGCCGGCAGTCTGAACGAAATTCCCTATGCGCACACGAGCCGGATCGACGCAGACGTCCTGGCGTTTACGCTGGCGGTCTCCGTCGCTACGGGGATCCTCTTCGGGCTGGCGCCGGCGTTTCAGATCTCGCAGTCGCGGCTGAACGAAGCGTTGAAGGAGGGCGGACGAGGGGGCGCGGGCGGCCGGCGCGGCAACTGGTTGCGCAGCCTGCTGGTGGTGGTGGAGGTGGCGGCGTCGCTGGTGCTGCTGGCGGGCGCGGGACTGCTGACGCGGAGTTTCGTCAACGTGCTGTCGGAGAAGCTGGGCTACGACGCGCAGAATCTGCTGACCCTGCAAATCAGCCTGCCGGACTACCGCTACAAGGAACCCGCGCAGTTTCTATCCTTTTTCCGGGAGGTCAGCGAACGGGTGAAGCGGCTTCCGGGCGTGGAATCGGCCGGGATGATCGATTATTTGCCGCTCACGCGGTGGATCGGACACATCAACTTCCAGATTGCCGGAGCCGAGCCGCGCGCTCGAGGCGAGGAACTGACCACGCAGTACCGGGCTGTGGACGCAGGGTACATGTCCACGATGCGGATCCCGTTGCTGAAGGGCCGCGAACTGACGGATGCCGACGCCGAACAGGGTGCGAAAATTGCGCTGGTGAATGCGACATTCGCCCGGCAGTTCTTTCAAAACGAGAATCCCGTGGGCAAACAAATCCGGTTCCTGCCGGAAGCGCGGGCGCCCTATGAGCCAATGCTGAACGCATCGTGGCTCACGATTGCCGGGGTGGTGGGCGACACGACGGAGGGGGACGTGGGAGAACCGACGCCCGCCATTCTCTATGTGCCTTACCTGCAGAATCCTTCGCCCCTGATGCGGCTGGCGATCCGGACAACATCCGATCCGATGAGCCTAGCCGCTGGAGTGCGGCATGAAGTCGAGGCGGTGGACAAAGACCAGCCGGTGTCGGAAGTGAAGACGATGGAAGAATTGGTGGAAGCGCTGGCCTCGCGGAGGCGATTGAACATGACGCTGGTAGCGTTTTTCGCTGCGCTGGCCACGGCGCTTGCCGGGGTAGGAATCTACGGCGTGATCTCGTATTCGGTGACGCAGCAAACACATGACCTGGGAATTCGCATGGCGTTGGGGGCGCAGCCGCGGGATGTGCTCGGGCTGGTGGTGCGGCAGGGGATGCGACTGGCGATGGCAGGGATTGCCGTCGGCCTGGTAGCCGGGATATTTATCCTGCGCTGGGCATTGACTCCGATTTTGTTCGGGCTGAGCAGCATGGACCCCGCGGTCCTGGCAGGGACGGCCGTGGTGCTGGCGTTGATTGCGCTGGTGGCATGTTACGTCCCTGCGCGGCGCGCCACGCGTGTGGATCCACTGGACGCGCTGCGGTACGAATAGAGCCGGGAAATCTACAGCGATAAAAGGCTGCTGAGGAACTGCCCGCTAGAGCGAGGGTGTGTCAACTGAGGCGGTCAGGCCGCAGGAGCGGAGGGCGGCATGGGCGCCCTCCAATCCGATGGCGGAAAATCAATGCCCCAGAAATGGGGCGCAGGAGAGACAAATTCGAGCCCGAGCCGCATGCCACGCTCCGACGCCCCTCCGATGTACACCACCCGGCTTTCCTGCTCCTCTTCGGTGGCCGGACTGCGCAGAGTGACCAGAGATCCGATATCGATCTCCGCGTCGAGATAGAGCAAAGCACCGTGGGCGTTTATGACGATGGTCTCGGCCTGCTTGGTGAACTTGTGCCCACGATTATCACGCCCGGCGGCACGGACGTGCATGCGGGCGAAGACCCGCGAGCTGCGTCTCTTGTTCTCCGTCTCGGGATCGGCCATACGCGGGTATCGTGCCCCAAGCGCGGAGTGGCGTCAATGCCGGGTGCGCGCCAACGCGCGATTTCCACTACCAGGGGAGTCCCTGATTCGGGGAACCGGGCTGCTCGCAGCGCCGCCAATTCGATAATCGACACCGAGCGGTTACTCAATGGACGAACGCGCCGGCGCGGTCCACTTGCGGCCACCGGAGGGCGGTGCGTAGAATTAGCGTTTCGCCCGCCCAGGGCCCAAACCACGAGGAGCAGATCCCGGATGACCCCTATCGAGTACATCGAGTCGCGGCGGGACGCGAATCTGGCGGAACTCGTTGAGTTCCTGAAGATTCCCAGCATCAGCACGCAGTCGGAGCACAAGCCAGATGTGGAGCGGGCGGCGCGCTGGGTGGTGGAAAAGCTCCGCGGGCAGTTCGAGACCGTGGAACTGATTCTCACGAAAGGGCACCCGCTGGTTTACGCGCAAAGCCGGCAGATTGCCGGCAAGCCCACAGCACTGTTCTACGGCCACTACGACGTGCAGCCCTCCGAACCCGACGACCAGTGGACCACGCCTGCATTTGAGCCCTCCGTGCGCGGGGGCAACCTCTACGGCCGGGGCACGGCAGACGACAAGGGCCAGGTGCACATCCACCTAGCGGCTTTTGAGGCGCTTAAGACGACCGAGGGGCGGCTGCCAGTAAACATGAAAGTGATCATCGAGGGCGAAGAAGAGGTGGGCGGAGCAGCGCTGAACGCCTACGTGAGGGAACAAAAGGAACGCCTGAGGGCGGATGTTCTCGTCGTGTCAGATACAAGCATGCTCGCAGCAGGCGTGCCGTCGGTGACCTACGGCCTCCGCGGCCTGAATTATTATCAGATCGAACTCACCGGCCCGGCACAGGACCTGCATTCGGGCGTGTTCGGAGGAGCGGTTCCGAACCCGCTTACCATCCTGGCGGAGCTGTTTGCCGGGCTGCACGACAAGAATTTCCGAGTAACCGTCCCGGGCTTCTACGACGATGTGGCCACGCTCACGAAACCGGAACGGAGGGCGCTCAATTCGCTGCCGTGGAAGCTGAGCGACTTCAAGAAAAACGTGGGGGCGCCGGCGCTA
>DASPSB010000425.1:0-8443 GCA_035624135.1 Candidatus Acidiferrales bacterium
AGGACCACCGCCAGAGCCGCTACTGCCGCCAGGTCCCCAGCTACCGCCTCCACCACCGGGACCACCACCGCCCGGACCACCACCTCCAGGTCCGCTACCGAAGCCGCCGCCTCCACCGGATCCCCCGCCCGTTCCGCTGCCCCCGCCACCTCCCGGACCGCCACCACCGGGGCCGCCGGGATTCCGCGCACCCTGCGATGCCAATATGAGCTGAAGCAATTTTTGCGGGTCGTCGAACCAGGACTTCATTTGCGCTGCGTCTGCGCCCAGCGCCTTCGCTGTCATCTGCACGGCGGTTTTCACGCCCGACATCACAGGGTCTTCGCGCACAAACCGCACTTCGTTCATGCGGATGCCGGGATCTCCCTCGAGCGATGTTCGCAGTTGTTCTGCCAGCGCCCCCCCCGTAGCTGCCGAAGCTCCCGCGCCGGAAGGGAAAGCGCGTATGAAGCGCGCCAGCGAGGCCTGGGTGCACTGCGGGGTAAACATGATGCTGGCGATTCCCGCGCTGGAAAGAAGTCGCGCAAAGCTTTTTTCCGCAGCCGCAGATTCCAGTGGAACTCCGTCCAGATGCAACTGGTCGCCGTGCGCGCCCAGAAGCAGGCTGCCTCCGCCCTGTCCTTGCAGCACGGAGCGCAACTCGTTCCACGTGATTTCGAATTGTGCCGCCGTGCGTGCGTGCCCGAACTCGTATAACCGGGCAAACTTCAGGAGAATATTCAAGCTGCGCACGAAGGCGCGCGCTGCAGCTGTTTTTGCGTCCGAAGGCATACTTCCCTGGCCGTCCTGACGGCGTGTGTACCGGTCCGGTTACGGTAACGCCTTTACTCGCGCGAAGCAATCCTCACGCCTGTTTGCTGTGGCCTATTCACCACTGCAAAATCGCGAAATCCGGGCGCTCCGTGACCTAGAAAGCCCCTGCCCCGCTGGCTGTCGGCCCACGGCGGCTCTCTCTGCTATCATCCCACGTCGCGGGCCGGTTCGCACAACCTGACCGGCCTTTGGGCTGGATGAGCGGACACTCCGAGTTCGAGTCGGACACTGGCCGGACCTCGAGCGATGCTCGACCTCCCACCTCGGTACTCCTTCCTATCTCGCTGGCTGCATCATTCGCCATTTTCCTGTACCTCGGCTGGATGCTTCTGGCCCTCGGTTTTCAGCCACGGGACCAATGGTTTGGAGGCCGCTCGCCCGCGCTCCCCCTGCTCTATTACCTCTGCCTCGATGGTTTCGCCTTGGGGCTGAGCGCTGCTTACCTGTGCGGATTGGAAGGACTCGGCTTCGGTCTGCTGGGCCTCAGGTTCGATCGCGGATGGTTGCGCCACATTGGAACGGGCCTCGCGTGGGGCGCCGGCGTGATTTCCGCCTCTATCCTTCTGCTCCTCCTTGCCGGCGCGGCCCATGTAGCTGTGTTCGCGTCTCGCTCACCCTCCCACATTCTCTTTCTGGTTTTCTTTCTGGGGTTCTCCGCCACGTTCGAGGAGTTGACCTTTCGCGGTTACGCCCTGGTGCGCGCCGCCGATTCCGTGGGTCCCGTAGCCGCCTGCCTCGCATCGAGCGCGCTATTCGGATTCGCGCACTTCGCCAATCCGCAGGCCACGCCGCTCTCTTCGTTGAACACCGCACTCGCCGGAGTGCTGCTCGCCATTGCGCGATTTCGCAGCCGGGCACTTTGGATGCCCATCGCCCTGCACTTCGCTTGGAATTTCTCGCTCGGCCCTGTTTTTTCGTTTCCGGTGAGCGGTTACACGTTCGGCGCGGACCATCTTTCCGCTGCCGCTGCCGGCCCTCCATGGCTTTCCGGCGGCGCCTATGGTCCGGAGGCAAGCGTGGCCCTTACTGTCGTGCTTGTAGTGGCAATCCCCCTGCTTCTCCGCTTTCCGCGCCGCTTGCTACCCCTTCCCTCGGCTGCCATTCAGAGGTAGACTCAGCGGATAATAAGGGCCAGGGAGTCTGACCGATGGCACGTGCCGCATATTTGGTTCTCGCGGTAGCGCTCGGCACCACTCCGGACATTTCGCAGCTGTTTCATTTTGCCTTCCAGCAGGGACAGCCTTCCGATCCGGAAAAGAGCGCGCCCCAAGGTACGCTTCCATCCCCCACCGCGCAACCCGCCGTCGAGAAGCAGCAGAGCCAACCGGACGAGGCACAGGCGCATGACGGCGCCCGCCTCTCCGAATCCTCGCGCATCGCCATCATTCGCGCCATATCCGGGGAATTCGTGCGCGCGCGCGCGGCTCTCCCGGGCGGAAAGGAAGGCTTCCATCTCCCGGCGAATCAGCCTTACACCCCTCCTGCGGCCGGCAAACCGGATGACGACAACCCGGCCCCTTCCCACATTTTCACCGTTGTCCGTGCAGCCGCGATTCATCAGGGCGATAAGGTCCAGATTACGCACCTCGAATTCCGCGAAAAGACGATCGTCTTCGAGCTCAACGGCGGCGGCAAACAGAAATGGCATTTTCGCGACCATGTCCAGCTCACCACGGTTGGTCCTGTGACCTCCACCTCCGTTACCGATCCTTCCAGCCCTCCGGGCCTCGAAGGACAGGGCTGTACGCTCTTTCTCGATTTTGGCCGCAAGCTCCCCGAGATGTCTCCGGATGATCTGAAACGGAAGCTTTCGTCCGTCCTCGATTTCAGCGCCGCGCGCAGCGCCTCTGCACAGTACGCGGAATCGCTTCCCGCCGAGTTCCAGCAGGCCATCAAAAACCGCACTGCCGCCGTGGGCATGGATCAGGAAATGGTTCTCGCCGCCATGGGCCGCCCGGACCGAAAGGTGCGCGAGCGCGACGACGACGGCAACGAGACCGAAGACTGGATATACGGCACCCCGCCCGGCCGCACGGTCTTCGTCACATTTGTAGGCGAGAAGGTAGTCCGCGTCCGACAGTTCAATTGATTCCGGCTGGCGCGGGATTCGGGTCGGCGCGTTCTTCTGCTTCTTTGTTTTGACCCGCCATCCCACACCCGCGTTGACATTTCCACCCAATGCTCCTAGCATGCCGTTTTCTGCGCGCAGGTCTGGCTCGGGTCTTCTACGCGCCCTCTGCTCGCGACGCCCCGGGAGGGCCAATGGCGATAAAAGTCGGCATCAACGGTTTCGGCCGCATTGGCCGCAATATTTTCCGCGCCGCGCTTGGCCATCACGGTATCGAAATCGTGGCCGTCAATGACATCACCGACGCAAAGACCCTCAGCTACCTTCTGAAGTACGACTCCATCTTGGGCAATCTCACTCACAAAGTGGCTCATACCGACGATACAATCAGTGTGGACGGCAAGCCCTTCAAGGTTTTCAAGGTGAAAGATCCTGCCGCACTCGACTGGGCTTCAGTCGGCGCTCAGGTCGTGGTCGAATCTACTGGGCTGTTCACCTCGGGGCCGGAAGCGCGCAAACACATCCGCGGCCCGGTGAGAAAGGTCCTCATCTCCGCGCCGGCTACCGATCCCGACCTCACGATCGTTCTCGGCGTCAACGACAAGACTTACGACCCCGCGAAGCATCACGTCATCTCCAATGCTTCCTGTACCACCAATTGCCTCGCCCCCGTCGCCAAGGTCCTGCAAGAGACGTTCGGCATCGTCCACGGCACCATGACTACCATCCACTCCTACACGAACGACCAGCGCCTGCTCGACCTTCCGCACAAGGACCTGCGCCGCGCCCGCGCCGCCGCGATTTCCATGATTCCCACCTCCACTGGAGCGGCCAAGGCTTTGCATCTGGTCATCCCCGAACTCAAAGGCAAACTCGACGGCTACGCCATGCGCGTCCCCACGCCCAATGTCAGCGTCGTGGACCTCACTGTCACCACCGAAAAACCGGCCACTATCGCCTCCGTCAACGCCGCCATGAAAGCGGCCGCGGATGGCCCCATGAAGGGCATCCTCGAATATTGCGAAGAGGAGCTCGTTTCTGTTGATTTCCGCGGCAATCCCCGCTCCTCCATCCTGGACGCAGGCTATACTCGCGTGGTGGGCGACCGGTGCGTCAAGGTGCTCTCGTGGTACGACAATGAGTGGGGCTATTCCTGTCGCTGCGTGGATTTGATCGAGCTCATGGTTGCCAGACTCTGAGTTGGGGAGAAACGGCGCGCGGATGTTCTACAAGCTCACCATCGACGATCTCACCCTTCGCGGCCGCCGGCTCTTTCTCCGTGTGGATTTCAACGTCCCGATCGAAGCAGGCCGAATCATGGACGATTCGCGCATCCGCGCGGCGCTTCCCACCATCCGCATGGCCGTGACTCGCGGCGCCCGCATCATCCTCGCCTCGCATCTCGGCCGTCCCAACGGCAAGGTGGACATGAACTATTCCCTGCGTCCCGTCAGCCGGCGGCTCAAGGAACTGCTCGACCGCCCCGTGGACTATGCCGTGGACTGCATCGGCACCGAAGCCATCCAGAAGAGCCGCCAGCTCAGCGATGCCGGCATCCTGCTCGTCGAAAATCTGCGCTTCTATGCCGGCGAGGAAGGCAACGACCCGGGCTTCTCCCAAAAACTCGCCCAACTCTGCGACGGCATTTACGTCAACGACGCGTTCGGTGCCTCGCACCGTGCCCACGCCTCCATCGTCGGCATCACCAAGTTTGTGCGCCAGGCGGCGGGCGGCTCGCTCCTCCAGAAGGAACTCCAGTATCTCGGCATGCTCATGGGCAATCCGCCCAAGCCTTATCTGGTCATTCTCGGCGGCGCCAAGGTCTCCGATAAGATTGAAGTCATCGAGAACCTGCTCAAGTCCTGCAGCCACATGCTCGTCGGCGGCGCCATGGCCTACACGTTCCTCAAGGCCCAAGGCATTCCCGTCGGCAAATCCCTTGTCGAAGACGACAAGCTCGACGTCGCCAAACGCATCCTTGAACTCGCCGCCGAAAAAAACGTCAGGCTCCTGCTGCCCGTCGATCACGTCATCGCCAAGGAAATGCGCAAGGGCGCCGAAGTCAAAATTTGTGGCATCCGGGAAACTCCCGACGACTGGATGGGGCTCGATATCGGCCCCGCCACCGTGGACAACTACAGCAAGGAAATCGCCGCGGCCCGCACCATTTTCTGGAACGGGCCCATGGGCGCTTTCGAAATCCCGGCCTTTGAGCGCGGCTCGGTTTCGCTCGCCCATTTCATCTCGGAAGCCACCAAGCACGGGGCCACTTCCGTCGTCGGCGGAGGCGACTCCGTCGCGGCGCTCCATAAATCCGGCGTCGTCGAGTACATCACCCACGTCTCCACCGGCGGCGGCGCTTCACTCGATCTCCTCGCTGGACGCGCGCTTCCCGGTATCGAAGCCCTCTCCAATCACTGAGTAACGCCGCACGCTCGCCTCTCGCTGTTTTTTTCCACGCCCGCACTTTGCTCTGTTATTCTCGCCTCCCTCTGAACTTGCCATGCGCCGCCCCGTCATTGCAGCCAATTGGAAGATGTTCAAGACCCAGGCGGAAACTCGCGCCTTCTTCTCCCGGTTCCGCAGCCTCGCTTCCACATTGCGCCATTGCGACCTGATCATCGCTCCCCCCTTCACCGCGCTCGCCGCCGCTGTCGAGGCCGCTCGCGGCTCCGAGATCGCTATCAGCGCGCAGGATCTCTACTGGGAGAAGGAAGGCGCCTGGACCGGCGAAATCTCCGCCGTGATGATTGCCGAAGTCGGCTGCCGCTGGACCATCGTCGGCCATTCCGAGCGCCGCCACATCTTCGGCGAGACCGACGACCAGGTTCACCGCAAGCTCCGCGCCGCCCTCGGCGCTGGCGTCGCCCCCATCGTTTGCGTCGGCGAAACCCTTGCCGAACGCGAAGCCAACCAAATGGAAGACGTCCTCCGACGCCAGTTCAACTCCGCCCTCACCGGTTTGACCGCTGCCGAGTTCTCCCGTATTCTGTTGGCGTACGAGCCGGTTTGGGCCATCGGCACGGGACGCACTGCGACTCCGGATTTGGCTGCCGCCGCCCATTATTTCCTTCGGGGGCTCGCCGCGCACGCCTACTCGGCCGCGATTTCACAAAATTTGCGGATCCTTTATGGCGGCAGCGTGAAACCCGAGAATTCCGCCGCCCTGCTGGCCGAGGAGGAAATTGACGGCGCCCTGGTTGGCGGCGCCAGCCTCGACCCGGTTGCTTTCGCGGCCATCGCCCGCAGCGCGCCCGGCGGCGCCGGCGCCAAGATTTAAGGAGCAAGTGATGGAAGTCGAACATCCAGGAAAGTGGGCCATATCGTTGCTGATCGGTGCCGGGCTTGTTGCCATCGGCTGGCGCTACTCGCCGGTTCTCATCACTCTCCACGTTCTCATTTGTCTGCTGCTGTGCGTCGTCGTCCTGCTGCAAAGCGGCAAGGCCGCTGACCTCGCGGGAGCCTTCGGCGGCGCGGGCAGCCAGACCGCGTTCGGCCCCCGCGGTGCCGCGAACTTCCTCTCTCGCGCCACCACTTGGTGCGCCATCATGTTTATGGCTACTTCGATGGTCCTTGTTCTCCGCCAATCCGAAGGCACCTCGGGCGGTATTGGCTCCGTCTTCGAGCGGCTTGGCTCCCAAACGGCTCCCGCGCAGCAGAAACCAGCGGCTCCCGCCACTCCCGCGCAGGCGCCAATCTCAATTCCAGTTCCGCCTCCACAAGGCGGCCAGCCGGCAAAGGCTCCACAGCAGCAACCACCGGCTCAATCTGCGCCGGCTCCGCAGCAGCCTCCGGCAAACCCGGCTCCCGCCCCCGCCAAAAAGCCCTGAGTTCGCGGGAGTACGCGCTTCGGCGAAACGCAGTCCGGCGACCGACCCACACCCCGAGGTTTGCTGTGCAGTATTCCGGTGGGAAGGAAATCTGGTGCGGAAGGTGGGATTCGAACCCACACGCCTTGCGGCGCCACCCCCTCAAGATGGTGCGTCTGCCAGTTCCGCCACTTCCGCAATGGGGAGGTTCTGACTCGCCTTCAGTCTAGCAACGCCTCTTGGAGGAGACAAGCGCCGCGCTTGCGCCTCCCGCACGGGTTCGCTGCCTCGGAGCTCTTTCAACTCACGATTCGCCGGTCACCAATCACCAATCACGCTCTCACTGGCACCACCGCACGAACCACGGCAACGAAATGGCACACGCTCCCGCCGATGACAAACACATGCCAGATGGCGTGGTGATACGGCAATTTCTCCCACGCGAAGAATCCAACGCCCGCCGTATAGAGCAAACCACCGGCAAGCAGCCACAGTACTCCGGCCAGCGGTACCATTGCCAGCACCGGTTTCACCGCCACCACCGCCAGCCAGCCCATCGCCAGGTACACAATCGTGGACGCAATCGGGAAATGCTCCACGAACCAGACCTTGAAAATGATTCCTGCCACCGACAGTCCCCACACCACCCCGAATAGCGACCATCCCCACCCGCCGCGCATGTTCACCAGCGTGAACGGCGTGTAAGTCCCCGCAATCAGCAGAAATATTGCCGAGTGATCCAGAATCCTCATCACCCGCTTCACCCGCCGCGATCTCACGCTGTGATACACCGTGGAAGCCGCGTACAGGCACACCAGCGTCGCCCCATACACGCTGCACGCCACGATGTGCCACGCATTCCCGCGAAACGCCGCCAGCATCACGATCGCCGCGCACCCTGCCACCGCCAGCGCCAGCCCTGCGCCATGCGTCACGCTGTTCGCCAGCTCATGCCTGTGCAGACGTCCACCCCTCGGCAGTTTCATCTA
This sequence comes from Candidatus Acidiferrales bacterium, assembly GCA_035624135.1. GTDB lineage: Bacteria > Acidobacteriota > Terriglobia > Acidiferrales > UBA7541 > JOPF136. The sequence continues at coordinate 7,680 of DASPSB010000425.1, forward strand.
GTCCGTCTTTCGTGCTATCAAGTCCACGTGGAATGCCGTCTAGTATACTGACTCTGGCCTGGTCGCGCGAACGGGTCGCGGTACTTTTCCCGCTGTCCGCCAGGCAGCTCCCGTGAAGCACAACGCTGGCATGGCCACCTCGCTCGGCGCCATCGGAAGCGCGCTCGCCTCGATGGCCTGCTGCCTTCCCTTCGGTGCGGCCGCGGCCATTGGCATCGCCGGCGCCAGTGTATTCCTCGACGCCGCACGTCCCTGGCTCGCAGCTACTTCGGTTCTTCTGGTTGCCGCGGGGTTCTGGCAACAGCGCCGCGCCAGCCGGTGCGGCATTCGGACGGGACGGCTGAGCGTCTTGCTGCTGTGGTGCTCTCTGGTCGTCGTCGTTGCGGTGATTTTTTTCCCGCAGGAAATTGCCGGCCTGCTTGCCGACCTTCCCGCTGCGGGCCGTCCGAGATGAAGATAAAAGCCGCGCTCCGTGCGCTTGTGGCCCTCGCCGTGTTGGCCGCGCTCGCCGCCTATCTTTGGGCCCCCGGTCGCACGCCGCTGGGCCAGCCCCCCCTCGTCACACTTAGCGCAGCCAGCGTTCCCGAATTCGCTGCGGCGTTTGACGCTGCCCCTGCCGGCCCACGGCTCGTCCTGCTCGTCTCCCCGACTTGACCCGCTTGTCTGCGGGGGGCCTCCGCGGTCGGCGAATTCCTCGAGCGGGAACGCGATCCCGCACTCCGTGTACTCGTGATTTGGGAGCCGATTCTTGCTTCCGATTGGCG
>DASPSB010000430.1:0-2331 GCA_035624135.1 Candidatus Acidiferrales bacterium
TGCGTCACGAAACTCGGACGCTTCCGTGGTTCAACCCGGAGTCAGGGCTTTGACAAAGAAATAGAGCAGGACGTGTTTGCCATTGAAGTCCGAGAGCGACACCTTTTGCCCGTCGTCTCCGGGAAGAGTAAATGCCGGGGCCGCATCACCTGGCTGTAGCATCCGTCACCTCAATTCCTCGTCTCATTTCGCAGCGAGCAGACGACGCAAGGCTTCGTTCACGGCCTGCGGATTGGCCTGGCCGCGCGTGGCGCGCATCACCTGTCCGACCAGGAATTTGAACACGCCTTCGTTGCCGGCGCGATATTTTGCCACCTGCTCCGGATTTTTTTCGACCACGTCGCGGCAGGCGCGCTCGATCTCGCCGGCGTCCTGAATCTGGCGATGCCCGTCTTCCGCGGCGATTTGGCCGGCAGGTCTTCCGGTCTCAAACATTTTGGCAAAAATCGCTTTCGCGCTCGCGGCCGTCACTTCGCCATGTTCCACCAGCGCGATCAGCTCCGCGAGCCCCTCCGGGCGAATCCGGCTGGCGGCGATTTCCTCGCCAGAAGCGTTCAGACGGCGGAGCAGTTCGGTCTGAATCCAGTTGGAGGCCGTTTTCGCAGGGGCGCCCGCGCGCACGGTCTGCTCGAAGTACTCCGCCAGGTCGCGCGTGGCCGTCAGCACTTCCGCGTCGTAGGGAGTGATCCCATAATCGCGCACAAAGCGGGCCCGGCGCGCCGCAGGCAGTTCGGTCATCTCCGCGCGCACGCGCGCCAGTAATGCCTCGGTGGCCCGCACGGGCAGCAGGTCCGGCTCCGGGAAGTACCGGTAATCGTGCGCATATTCCTTGGAGCGCATCGGCTCGGTGCGTGCTGCCGCGACGTTCCATAGCCGGGTCTCCTGAGAAATGGAGCCGCCGGATTCCAGCGTCTGAACCTGGCGCTCAATTTCGTATTCGAGCGCATGGACGAGGTAGCGGAAGGAGTTCAGGTTCTTCACTTCCGCCTTCGTGCCGAACTTGCGTTCCCCACGGCGGCGAACGCTCACGTTGGCGTCGCAGCGCAGCGAGCCTTCCTCCATGTTGCAGTCGCTCACGTCGGTGTAAAGCAGGATTTGCTTCAGTGCGGTGAGGTAGGCGTGCGCCTCTTCCGGTGAACGGATGTCCGGCTCGGAAACGATTTCGATGAGCGGCACGCCGCCGCGGTTGAAGTCGATGTAGGTCTTGCGGTCGGAGTCGGGGAAGCCTTCGTGCATGCCTTTCGCCGCGTCGTCTTCCAGATGCAGACGGGTGATTCCGATGCGCTTGGTCTGTCCGTCGTGCTCGATCTCGAGCCAACCGCCGGTGGCCAGGGGGAGCTCGTACATCGAGATTTGATAGCCCTTGGGCAGGTCGGGATAGAAGTAATTCTTCCGTGCAAAACGCGAACGCTCCTGCACGGTGCAATGCAGCGCCAGCGCCGCCTTTACCGCCAGTTCCAGCGCGCGGCGATTGAGCACCGGCAGCGCTCCGGGAAGCCCGAGGCAAACGGGGCAGGTGTTGCGGTTCGGCGGATCGCCGAAGCGGGCCGAGCAGGCGCAGAAAATCTTCGAGGCCGTTTTCAATTGGACGTGCGTTTCCAGCCCGATTACGGGCTCGTAGCGAGCGAGCACTCCGGGCGGCACGGCGGACGCTTCCTGCACGGTCTTGGCCATGGCGAATCCGAAATTATAGCATCCCGGTTCCGCTGGCATGGGGTGATGAGAGCAGGTGCGGGCGGAACAAGCCGCCGGATTTTCGCTCGCCGGGGCGAGCACGCCCTGCGCCACACCTGCTTTACGACACGCAGCCTGAGGTTTTTTCCGCGCGAACTGGCATCAGATCGCAATAGATGAACGGGCCTCGCTCGACCACTTCCCCGCGCGCTACGGAGAGCGGCGTGCGGAACACCGGGCCGTCGAAGACAAACGTGTGGAACTCGCCGTTTTCGCCGCAAGGGTCCACTCCCGGCGGCAAATCGGCGAAGAAGGAATCATCAAGTTCGCGGCCGGCGAAACCGCGGGGGAGCACGCGCGAATCCACGCAGACTACTACAGCGCGGAATCCTTCTTCGACGAACCGGCGCGCCAATTCGCGTGTGTCTTGTTTCCACAGAGGGAACACGCCGGTCATGCCGATGAGTGCGAGGTTCTTTTCGCGATAAACACGCAGATCTTCCAGGAAAATGTCGCCGAAGACGACCCGGCGCACGCCCTTCGCGTTCTGCTCCTCGAGGGCCTCCCGCATGCGCGCCTCGTAGGTGGCATTGACGCAGTCCGGAGGAATGAGCACTTTGCGCAGCGGCAGGCCAATCGCTTCGGCCTGCCACTCGA
>DASPSB010000441.1:0-12576 GCA_035624135.1 Candidatus Acidiferrales bacterium
AGTAGGAAGCGGGGGCAGGAAAAAATCTGGAAGAGAGTCGCCGCGCTCCGCGACGGGCACCGTCGGAATCAGGAGCGACGATTTCTTCGGCGGGGAATTCTTGAGGGCGCGAGACTGCCCTGAGCGAACGGATACGAGCACGCCAACGCGCGGATGAGCCACAGCAGCGGAGGCAGTATTAGTGCAGGTGTCATGGCGAAGTTTCCATCCAACGCGCGGTGCTCAAGCACTCAACGCGGGCGCGCGCTCAGCCTTGCGCCTGCGGTTGTAACGCATAGCGATGTTCAGATAGACGCAGCCGGCCGGCGTATCGAACGACATCACTACGGCTTCGGTATCGTAGGAACTCTTCAGTCCTTCAGGATCGGTGTGCACCTCGGGCGGCTGCACACGGAAATGAAAGCCGTGGTCGTTCAGCAGGGTCACGGCGTTGCCGATGATCATGTTGGCGAGTTCGCAGAGGGTTTCCGCTACGAGAGAGTCGTCCGCAGTCGCCGGCGGCTCGCTGCCGGACAGGTGTCCGGCAATCGTGCACGCGGTCGGCGGCTCGAGATCGAAAATGATGCGGCCTTCGATATCGCCCTGAAAGCCGATGAGCGCGGCGACGCCTTTGCGGCGATAGGCGTCCTCTTCCATGCTGGGACTTCCGACCACCGTCGGCCCCTCGAGAAGCTGCCCGAGGACGGAATCCGCAGCGCTGACGAAAGGCTGGATGAGTTCCATTCGCATATTTAGACTCCCTGCTTCTGCGCGCCGCCCACGCCGGCGCCGACAAGCACGCCGTCGTCGTTGAGCACGTAGCGGACGATCTCATAGAGCACGTCGGGACGGACCGGCTTCTGCACAAAGTGGCGAGCTCCCTTCTGGAGAGCCGCCAGGATGTTTTCCTGATAGCCGACCGAGGAGACCATGACGATGCGCGCGTCGGGGTGCTGGCGCACGATCCGCTCCACCGCCTCGATGCCCTCCATCTGCGGCATGGTGATGTCCATCAGCACGATGTCCGGCAGCGTGCGGTTGTATTCGGTGATGGCGGTGAAGCCATCGCCGGCTTCGCCGGCCATCACGCCGCCGAACGATTCCACCATGCGGGCGAGGTTCCGCCGCGCAAAGACGGAATCGTCCACGACGAGATACCGGACGGGGCGGTTCTCTTTGCTCACGCTCAGTGCTGTAAACTGTTCCATGACGCTTCTCCTTCATCTTGCCCGCGCCCCCCGGCGGCCCGACGAAGCGGGTCACCGAAGGGCACGGAATTCAAAATTCATCCGGCGGCCGGAACACGTTCCGGCGCGCAGATCTCTTCCCAGACCTTTCCCATGGAATCGAGAGGCACAACCCGCTGCGCATAGCGGCGTTCGACCGCCATACGCGGCATGCTGTCCACAACACAACTTTCGCGGCTCTGGGCCAGGGTAATTCCTCCCGCATCGCGAATCTTTCCCAGCCCCTCGACGCCGTCTTCTCCCATGCCGGTCATGATTACGCCGACAGATGCAGGGCCGAACTCATGCGCGACCGAGGAGAGCAGGACGTCCGCGGAGGGGCGGTGGCCGTTGACGCGCTCCGTGTCACGCAGCACGATGAGGTCGCCCACAACGGTTCGCCGCACCGTCATATGCCGGTTTCCAGGACACACGAACGCGCGGCCGGCCGCGAGGTACTCGCCGGAGTGAGCTTCCTGAACGCGGATCGAAGAGCACTCATCCAGCCGCCGGGAGAACATTTCCGTGAATCCTTCCGGCATGTGCTGAACGATCAGAATGCAGCCGGAAAAATCCCGCGAAAGCATGGGAATCACGCGCTGGAGCGCTCCCGGCCCGCCGGTGGAAACACCCACCGCGATGATTTTGTTGGGCGCCGGCCGAGCCTCGCTCTCGGGGGGCTTGACCAGAGGGGTCTCCGGCAGTTCCGCCGGCGGCAGGTTGGGCAACTGGCTGCTGGCGGCCGCTTTGATTTTCTCCGCAAGCTCGCGAGCCGCTTCGCCCAGGGCCTCTCGTGTCGCTTCTTCAGGCTTGGTGACGAAATCGAAAGCGCCGAGACCGAGCGCCTTGAAGGTCAGGTTGGCGCCCCGGCGGGAGTGGGCGCTGAATACGATTACAGGCACGCGGCGCGCGCGCATGATGGCGCGCAGCGTGGCAATCCCGTCCATCAGCGGCATCTCGAGATCCAGAGTAAGAACGTCAGGACGCAGCTCTTCGATCTTGCGCAGTGCGATTGCCCCGTCCATGGCCGTGCCCACGACCTCGACGGACGGGTCGTTCTCGAGCAGCCGCGGGATCAGCTTCCGCATCAACGCGGAGTCGTCCACCACCAGCACTCGGATGCGGCCGCTCATGCCACCGCCTCCGCCATCACCGTGCGCGAAAGCTTGGCCACGACGGTGGGGAGATTCAGGATCAGCACGACGGTCCCGTCGCCCAAGATCGAAGCGCCGTTCACGAACTCGGATTGCGTCATGCGGCTGTCGAGGGCCTTGATGACAAGCTCTTCTTCCCCCCGCAGGTTGTCCACGCCCAGCCCGAATTTGCGGTCGCCCAGCGCCACGACAATCACGAACAGCCGGCGCGAAGCGCGCGCGGGAGCAGCCGCGTTGTTGAGTCGGTCCAGGCGCACGAGCTTCAGCACCTGGTTGCGCAACTGGAAGACTTCGTGCCCATCCACTTCATGAATCTCGGATTCAGTGACGCGCGTGATCTCCACGACCGAAGCCACGGGGATCGCGTAAAGCTGGCCGCCCACGTCTGCGAGCAGCGCCTTGATGCTGGCCAGCGTGAGCGGGAGTTGCAGGAGAAAAGTAGTGCCTTTGCCCACCGTGGTCTGCACGTTGACGGTGCCCTTCAGGTTCTCGAGCGCGGTCTTGACCACGTCCATGCCCACGCCGCGGCCCGATATCTGTGTCACCTCTCGCAGCATCGTGAATCCCTGGATGAATATCAGGCCCAGGGCTTCCATGTCGGTAAGGTGTCGCGCTTCTTCCGGCGTGACGAAGCCAAGCTCAATGGCGCGCTCGACGATTCGGTCGCGGTTGATGCCCCGGCCATCGTCGCCTACCTCGATGACTACGTGATTGCCTTCATGCCGCGCGCTCAGGCGGATGGATCCCCGCGCGGGTTTTCCCGCGGCTATCCGCTCCTCCGGCGGCTCGATGCCATGGTCCACGCAGTTGCGGATCAGGTGCGTGATGGGCTCGGCCAGCGGCTCGAGGATGCTCTTATCCAGTCCCGTGGATTCGCCGGTCACCGATAGCGCCACGTCCTTGCCCCGCATTTTGGCGATGTCACGGACGATCCGCGGGAAGCGGCGGAAGAGCTGCTCCACCGGCACCATGCGGATTTTCATCACCGACTTTTGCAGCGTATCGAGCACGCGCGACTGGAATCCCAGGGCATCGGCAAATCGCGCGGCCAGCGGGTCGCGTTGGAAGCGGCGATCGAATTCAGCCACCGTGCGCGAGAGCATGGATTTCCCGATGATCAGTTCGCCCACCAGGTTCAGCACGTCGTCGATGCGTTCGGAATCGACCCGCAACGTTTTGTCGGCCAGGGCCGCAGCGCGTGACGCAGCGCTGAGGTTGTTTCCGCTGCCCGCGCCGGCCGCTGCAGCCGCTGCATGGACAGTGGAACCGGCGGCGGACGGGGCGGCGGGGGGAACCGCCGTCCCTTCCGCAACGCCGTGGTTGGGGGAATCCAAATCGTGGAGCACTTCGCCGGCTACGTCGGCGCGGTCGAGCACCACATCGCCGGTGACGGCAGGGATGCGCAGGCGCTTCCGGAGCGCCTCCATCGGAAGCTTGCTTGCCAGTGCGGCTTCCACCACCTTGACGTGCTCGGCATGCGCGTCGTCCGAGGGATGTAGCACCAGGATCGAGCCGCAAGAGTGCAAAACGTTGCGCACGAGCTGCCACGCGGCGGAGGGCATCAAGTTCGCCACGTCCAGCGAAACACCAACGTGATAGACCGTTTCTCCCTTGGCCAGCGCCTCGGAAATCAAAGACTGCTCGTATTCGCTCCAATCGAAGGAGGCATTGAGACGCGGCGCCTTGGAGGGCGCGGCGGCCTGCGGAGCCTTGGCCACCGTTTCGGCGCACAATTTGTGGATCAAGACGCGCAGCGATTCACCGCCCGGCGACGGGAGGTTCTTCGCCGCAGCGGAAAGCAGGGACTCAAAGGTGTCGGCGGCGGCCAGGACGGCCTCCGCAACGTCCGCGGCGCGCTCCGCGGCCAGCTCCGGCGTCAGCACGTCCTCAAAATCATGGGCCAGTTGGCTGAGCTCGCGCATGCCGATGGCCGCGGCGTCGCCCTTGAGCGTATGGACCACGCGGCGCACGCGGCGGATGGCTTCCTCGCCGCCGGTGCCGCGCTCCAGCGCCAGACCGTCCTCGTTCAGCGACTGAAGAAGCTCGTGCGCGGTCTCGAAAAAGAGTTCGCGCAGGTCGCTGGCCCGCTCATCGAGAGGCTGGGTCACGCGTTCTCCTCGATCCGCTCGTACGCGGTGCCGTTGTTCTGGTGAATCATGCGGAACTTGGTGCTCAGCCCGAAAAGGCTTTCAGCGTGCCCCACGAATAGAAAGCCGCCGGGGTTCAAGCAGCGATAGAACTTCTCGATCAGGCGCTTCTGCTCGGCTTCATCGAAATAAATCATCACGTTGCGGCAGAAAATCACGTCGTTGCGCTGGGGCAGATATTCGGTTTTCAGGTTGTGGAAGTCGAACTGGATCAGATCCTTGAGCCCTTTCTTGACTTCATACTTTTCGCGAAGCTTTTCGAAGTAGCGCAAGCGCAGCGTGTAGTCCACGGGCTCCATCTGCGATTCCGTGTACTGCCCCTGTTGCCCGGCCTGGAGAGCGGAGTAGCTGATGTCGGAGGCGATGATTTCGACCTTCCAGGGCGGAGGGACAAGCGGCTTGGGCGACGGCATCTCGTAGGGCAATGGATTGCGCAGGTAGTAGTACGCCAGCGCGTCACACACCAGCATGGCCAGCGTGTAGGGCTCTTGTCCCGTGGAGCAACCCGCGCTCCACAGGCGCAGCGTCCAATCGCGGCGCTCCTGCTTGTGATGCAGCAGGTTTTCGAGCACCTGCTTCTGGAATAGTTCGAGCTGCGGCTTGGTGCGGAAGAAGCTGGTCTCGTTGACCGTGAGGTTTTCGAGCAGTTTGCCCAGCTCCTGTTTTCCTTCGCGGCTGGTGAGCAGGCGGTAGTAGTGGTAGAAGCAATCCGCCTGCGTGGCCTTCATGCGCCGCTGCAAGCGGTCCTGCAGGAAGTGCGCGCGCCTCTCGTCGAAGCACATTCCGCATTCCTGGTAAACCAGCGTCTGGAGCAGCTTGAGCTCGGCATCCGAGAGTTGGATGGGCGTGCTGAGAATGGTCGTGGACATGGTCTCCCGTCTGTGGAGCGGCGCGTCCCGGTTCAGGCCTCGGCCGCCACGAGCTCCGCGGCCTGGCCGGCGGAGCGCAGCTCGCTGCGCTGCAGCACCCTACTCAAATCGAGGATTAGGATCAGCCTGCCGCCCAGTTTCCCGACGCCGCTGATGTAGCTCAGCTCGCCTTCACTGAACACATTGCGCGGAACTTCCACTTCGGAGGGCGGAAGTTTAATGACCTCGGAGGCCGAATTGACGATCAGGCCGACGGCCTGGCCATCTACTTCGGCAACGAGGATTCGCGTTTTGCGTCCCGTTTCGGGAGCCGCATCCTTGAATCGTTTGCGGAGGTCCACCACCGGCACGATCTTGCCGCGCAGGTTGATGACGCCTTCGATAAACGTTGCGGCGTTGGGCACCGCGGTGATTTCCGGCACTCGCACGATCTCGCGCACCATGCTGATGGGCACGCCGAACGTTTCGCGGCCGACCCGGAAGCCTACCAGGTGAAGTTCTTTTTCCATGGCAGCTCTCCGCAGGCTACGAATTCACCAGTTCGGCAAGACGCGGGTCGTATTCCCGATTGTGGCTGGCGTGGCCGTTGCCGCCGTGCGCGCTGCCGGCCAGGAAGTGCTCGGGAGCTGTGGCCTCGCTCGGGGAGCGGGGCTGCTGTTCTTCGATCGTGATGTTTTCCAGGGTCTTCAGCAGGCCCCGGGCCAGCTTCGTCATCTGCTCGGAAGAGGCTGCCAGCTCGGTGGCGCCGGAGGTGGAGTGCTGCACCAACTCGCGCATCTTCTCCATTGCCTTGACCACGGCTTGGGCGCCGGAAGCCTGTTCCTCGACGGAGGAACTGATTTCCTGCGTAATTTCGTTCAACCGATTGGTGGTCTTGGCGATTTGTGAGGAGCCCACGGACTGTTCGGTCGTGGCCGCGCCGATCTCCTGGGCGAACTTATAGACCTCGCTCACCACCGTGGAGATCTTCTGCAGCGCGGCGTTCAGGTCCTTGCTGAGCACCAGGCCTTCTTCCACGATCTCGGTGCTCTTGCTCATGTTCACCACAGCTTCGCGGGCTTCCTTCTGGATGCTCTGGATGAGCTCGCTGATTTCCTTGGTGGATTGCGTGGACTTCTCGGCGAGCTTGCGCACTTCGTCGGCCACCACGGCAAATCCGAGGCCGTGCTCGCCCGCGCGTGCCGCTTCGATTGCGGCGTTCAGTGCCAGCAGGTTGGTCTGTTCGGCGAGGTCGTCGATCACTTCGATGATCTTGCCGATATCATCGGCGCGCTTGCCCAGCGCCTGGATCGTTTCCGATGATTGCTGGATGGACTTGTTCGTCTTGCCCATCCCGTCCGTGGCTTTCTCCATCGTGGCGATCCCGGTGCGCACTTCTTCCCGGGAGCGGTTGGAGATGTCCAGCAGCATCTTGGCCGTGTCGGCCACGCGCTGGATCGAGGTCACCATCTGGTCAATGGAGGCTGAGGTTTCCGCCACGCTGGAAGCCTGATTTTGAGTGTTGCGGACCACGTTTTGAACGTTGACGCTCATTTCGTGCATCGTGGTCGAGACTTCGTCGATCGCCGAGGAGGCTTGCACGCCCAGCTTGGCGGATTCCTCCGAAGCCCCCGCCACCTGGTTGGCTCCGGCGGCTACCTGGCCGGCGCTGTCGCGCACCTGGCGCACCAGGCCGCGCAGCCCTCCGCTCATTGACGCGAACGCCTTGCCCATCGTGTCGCGCTCGGACCGCGGCTTGGCTTCGATGTTCAGTTGGCCGCGCGCAATGAACTCCGCGGCGCCCGCCATCTCTTTGAGGTAAACCATCATGTGGCCGAAGCTCTTGGCGAGGGCCCCGATTTCATCCTTGCGGCTGGTATCGAGCTGCTGGTCGAGGTCCCCGGTTTCGCCGATTTCCTGTGCCGTGCGCATCAGTTGCGCCAGCGGCGCAGTGATGGAGCGCGAAGAATAGAAAGCGATGGCGAATCCAAGAACAAGAACCAGCAGGGTGCCAACGGTGGAGACGATCGCGGCCAGTCTTGCGGCCGAATCGGACGATTGATTCGCTTCCGTCATGATCGAATCCATCGCCGTCTTGGCCTGATCCAGCAGCGCGCCGGACCGGACCACGTGCGAGGATGGATCGAGTTGGAGGTAGTCCACCTGAAGGTCGGCCACCGTCGCGTCGCCGGAATCCACCTTGTGCCGCTTGTTGATTAGCGGCTGGCAAAAATGCTCGGCCCAGTCGCGCTCGCTGGCGTCCACGTCCCCGAGAGCGGAACGCAACACCTGGGAGGGCGTCTTCGCCTGCGCCTTCTGAATCGTATCCGCCAGGTCCGCGATTCCCCGCTTCAGCGTCTCTTCTTCGCGGGTGTCGCCGCTCAGCAGATAGCCGCGCAAGGCAAGGCGGTTCTGCATAATCTTGACGCGGATGGATTCAATCAGGTTCACACCCTCCATGGCCGCGCCAGCGCTTTCACGCGCGTTGCGCTCGCGGGTAATCACGCTGAGGTTCAGAAAGAGCAAGAGAACCAGCAGCGCCAGGATGGAACCAAATCCGTAATAAAGTTTCTTGGCAATCGTCATTGTCTGTCACCTCTCTGGTGCGGACTGCTCTTCTTCCGTGTTTCCCTTCTCTGGGTTTGTACGATCAATCGAAATTCACTTCGATGATTTGCGTGGTCTCTTTTGGCCAGGGCTCAAACTTCCAGTTGCGCACCGCGTCCTGCGATGCGCTGGCCAGGATCGGATGGCCGCCGAGCACGTGAACGCTCTTCACGCTCCCGTCCGGCGCCACGGTCACTTGCAGCTTTACTTTGCCGTGCACGTTCATGCGTTTCGCCAAATCCGGGTAGGCCGGCGTCACCTGCGTTCTCACCTTGCGGCTCACTTGTGCTGAATCCTGACCAAGCACCGCCTGGGGCGGGACCGCAAAGACGGCGACCATCATCGCCAGCAGGGTCAGAATCCAAATTCTGTTCGAGCGTGCCATATACAAACATCCTCCTCGGGTTGTACCCGGGCGATTGAATAGCAAGAGGTGTGCCAGCCGGACGATCCTAGGACCCATTTGTAACTGGCTCATTTCAAGATACTTACAGATTGCTCCCGAGTACTGGAGGCGTCTCAGACTGCGATGACGTCTCAAGGAAAGGAGAACCACCCTTGGGCAATCTCACTATGAGACGATTCTCGGTCTCCTGCACCGGGATTCCGAATACACCTCCCGAAGCTTTTGGCAGCGGCGGAATCCTCGCTCGAGGCAGTTAGAATTGAAACCCACCACGGCCGGCGAATCCCTGGTTACCGGGCGCCGCCGGGGATGGTGGCCGAGAGGCGCATGCCCGTTCTTCGTCTGGAAAAGGTCTCCAAGGATTACGTGGACGGCAACCAGCGGGTAGCTGCTCTCGTGGATGTGTCGCTGGAGTTGAACGAGGGCGAATTCGTCACCGTTGTGGGACGGAGCGGCTGCGGAAAGTCCACGCTGCTTCATCTAGCAGGAGCGATGGACCTGCCCACATCGGGCCGCGTGTGGATCGCGGGGGTGGTGACGTCCGAACTGAATGACCCGGGTCTGGTGCTGCTGAGGCGCGAGGCCGTGGGACACATCTTCCAGTCCTTCGAGCTGCTACCGACGCTTACGGTTGCGGAAAACGTCGAGCTGCCCCTGCTGCTGGCGGGAAAAAACCGCGCCCGTGAGCATGCCCTCGAAACTCTCGGCTGGGTGGAATTGGCGGAACTCGCCGGGCGAATGCCTCACCAGCTTTCTGGAGGGCAGATGCAGCGGGTCGCCATCGCACGCGCTCTGGTGCACAGCCCAAAGCTCTTGCTCGCCGACGAGCCGACGGGAAACCTCGACACGGTGACCAGCAGTGTGATTCTCGCCCTGCTGCGGCGAATCTCCACCGAACGCGGCACAGCCATTCTCATGGCCACGCACAGCCTGGAGCTGATCGCGGCAGCGCATCGCTCGATTCGACTGCGCGACGGGCGCATCGCGCCCGACGGGTGACGCGACATGGCCTTCCTGCGATTCTGCCGGACCTTTCTGCTGCGCCCCCTGGCGCAGGAACCGGTGCGCGCCGTGCTCACCGCGCTGGCTGTGGCCTTGGGCGTGGCCGTTGTGCTGGCCATCGAGCTCGCGGGGCGCGCTGCTGCCGGATCCTTTCATGCGTCGCTCGAATCGCTGGTTGGCAACGAGGATTTGGAAATCACGGCGCTCGGCGGCGTGCCGCAGAGCGCCGTTGTCCGGCTGGCCACGCTTCCCTATCCGTTGCATTTGATCGCGCGTATGGAAGACTTCGCTGTCGTCCGGCCCGAGGGAGAGGTCGTCCCACTGATCGGCCTGGATCTGATTGGAGTGGCGCTGGACTGGAACACAATCCGTCCGTCCGAGGGGGCCGACGGAGGACAACTCCCGCGGGAAATTCCGGATTGGAATGTTTCCGTTTGGGTCGGCTCAGCCCTGGGATGCAAACCCGGCGACACGCTGCGCTTGCAAATCAATGATACGGAGGCCGCCTATCGCGTGGCCGGCGTGTTGCCGGATCTTCCCGACGCGGCGCAATTCCGGCGCACAGTCGTCCTGGATATCGGCTTGGCGCAGCGCGTGCTCCGCCGCGAGGGCCGCATCGACCGCATCCTGGTGCGGCTTCCGGCCGGCAGCGACGCCATTCGGTATGCGGCGCTACTCGCGGCACAACTGCCTGGCCTGCACGTGGACCGCTCCGGGGCGCGGACCGACGAAAACCGAAAAATGCTTGCGGCGTTCCGGTGGAATCTGCGGCTGCTCAGTTACATCGCGCTCATCGTCGGCTCGTTTTTGATTTACAACACGATCTCGGTCTCAGTGGTGCGCCGGAGGAGGGAGATCGGCGTGCTTCGCGCTCTGGGCGCTACACGCGCGCAGGTGCTTGCCGCGTTCCTGGGGGAGGCCGCCCTATTCGGATTCATCGGCGCGCTTGCGGGCATACCGCTCGCGCGCGGGATGGCGGCCGCGGCTGTGCACATGCTGGGCGCAACCGTGGAATCGCTCTACGTGAGCAGCGCGCCCTCTCCGGTGACTATCACTCCCGGAATCTGGGCTCTGGGCTTCGCGATCGGCCTGGGCGTCGCGCTCGTCTCCGCGCTCGCCCCCGCTCGGGAAGCAGCTCGCGTCGCTCCCGTCGAAGCCATGGGTCGCGGAGCGAGGGAATACCAGGTGCGCGTGCGCAAAGGCCGCGACGCTGCCTTCGCCTCTGTCCTCGGCCTGGCCGCGCTCGGCGCCTCTTTTCTCCCGCCCTTCGGTACCACGCCGGTTTTCGGTTATCTCGCCGCCGCGCTTCTGGTGGCCGCTGCGACTCTGGCCATGCCCGCCCTGGTCGCGCTATCGATGGCCGCCTCCGCGGCCTTCGCGCAGCGCCTGGCCCTTCGCGCGCCCGAGCCCATGCTCGCCTCGCGCAGTCTCACCGCGTCTTTGCGCCGCAGCGGCGTGCTCACAGCCGCTCTCGCCACCGCCGTAGCCATGATGGCCAGCGTCGGCATCATGGTTTCAAGCTTCCGCCGCACCGTGGTGGATTGGATGAGCCAGCAGCTCTACGCAGACCTCTATCTCAGTCCCGCCGTGCCGCCCGCCGCGGACCGCCATCCCACTCTTGATCCGCAGGTGCCGGAAATCGTCGCCCGCATGCCCGGGGTTGCCGCTGTAGCCCGCTTTCGCGCCGACTCCATCAGCTTCGCAGGTATGCCGGCCACGCTCGGCGTCAGCGACGTCTCCGTGGTGGCACGCACCGGCAGGCTCCAATTCCTCAGCGGCGATCGCAACGAGATTCTCGCGCAGCTCGCTGGCCACGATGCCGTAGCCGTCAGCGAGCCATTCGCCAACAAACACGGCCTTCATCGCGGCGATTCCATCCGTTTGCCGCTCAATGGCCGCGACGTCACCTTCCGGATCGCCGGCGTCTTCTACGACTACGGCAGCGAAGCCGGAATGATTCTGGTGGACCGCGCCACTCTCACGCGCTATCTGCCTCCCGAGCCGCCCACCAACCTGGGAATCATGCTCACGCCGGGAGCGGACCCGGAACAGGCCCGGGAGGAAATTGTGCGCGCGCTGGTCGGCCGTCGCGTGAGCGTTTTCTTGAACCGGGAAATCCGCGCTCAGGCCATTCGCATTTTTGATCGCACCTTTGCCATCACCTACGCGCTCGAAGCCGTGGCCATCATGGTCGCCGTCGTCGGGATCGCGGGTGCGCTGCTCGCCGTGGTCATTGACCGCCGGCGCGAACTGGGACTGCTTCGTTTTCTCGGTGCTTCGCAGCAGCAAATTCGCCGGCTGATTGTCTGCGAGGCGGGTCTGCTCGGCTTGCTCGCCAGCCTGGCGGGGCTCGTGCTGGGCATACTGCTTTCCCTGATTTTGATTTTCGTGATTAACAAACAGTCGTTCGGATGGACCGTGCGCTTTCACTGGCCTGTCGCGCTGCTCGCCGCGGGACTCGGCGGCGTCTTCTTTTCCACGCTGCTGGCCTCGCTCTATCCTGCGCGCGCTGCGGCCCGCTTGGTCCCCATCGAGGTGATTCACGAGGAGTGATCGGCTCGGCTGCAAGAACCGTGGGTGGCCGCGCGCCCATCAGGCCTTGTGCAATGCGATGAAGGCGAACATGGCTAAACGCGGCATCCACGGATTGAGGGCGCGTTCAACGCCGGCCCATACCCCGTGCGCGAAGCCGGGCGCCAAACTCCGTAAACCGACTCCGCCCGACAATAGATAACGAAACGGAAGGAATGGCCGGATCTCGTCGATTGCCAGGCGCGGAAATTCCGCTTCAAACATCCTGCGATCTCTCACGAACACGATCCAGGGGAGCGCGCCGTTGGCTCCCGAGAGCGGGCCCGTGGAAGGAAAGCTCCAATCTTCCGCTTCCGGACGAAACGATTCGTGATGCAGGTTCCGGTATATGAAACTGGACCAGGATGTTACCCAGGGCTCGATCATCAGCACCTTCCCGCCGGGACGCAGGCTCCGGGAAGCCTCCGCAAAAAAGAGGCCGGCGTGCGGCATGTGGTGAAGCACGTCGGTAAATACGATGGCTCGAAGTGCGCCCTCGCCGAAGGGCAGGCGCTGCGCATCGGCTACGAGCCGGACCTTGGGTCCGGGAAATGCTTCCGAGGTGAATAGGCCTTTGATGTATCGCTCGCAATAACCGGCCCCGGACCCCAGTTCCAAGACCGGGCCGTCTCCAGG
>DASPSB010000442.1:0-4481 GCA_035624135.1 Candidatus Acidiferrales bacterium
ATCCGGTGGTTCCGGCGCTGTTCATCGCGGCGTGCGCCGCGATCGTGGCGAATCAAACGGCGGCGGACCCGCGAGGGAGCGCGATTGGACTGGCGTTCGTGGCCGCGGGCCTGCCGGTTTACTATTTGTGGGCGCGACGGAAGCCGAGTGACCAAGGAGACGCCGCCCATGGCTGTGATTGACGTGCACAATCATTATTACCCGCCGGCGTACCTCGAAGCCCTGCGCACGGGCCCGAGCAACGTGCAGGTGACCGTGGACGCGGAGGGGAATCCGCGGCTGCACTATCCGGGGGACTACAACATCGCGGTGCGTGGGCATCGCGACATTGACTATCGCGCCGGCGTGCTCGCGGAAGCGGGCGTGGATACGCAGGTGATTTCGCTGACGACGCCGGGCACGCATGTGGAGACAGGGGCAAACGCGGCGCGGCTGGCGAGCCTGGTGAACGACACGTTTGCGCGCGTGGTGAGCGACAAGAAGGGACGGTTCGCGGCCTACGCGACGCTGCCGCTCAACGATCCAGCGGCGTCGGTGCGCGAGCTGGAGCGTGCGTGCACGCAACTGGGCATGCGGGGCGCGCTGCTGTTCAGCAACGTGAACGGGGCGGCGCTGGCCGATGCGCGCTATTGGCCGCTTTACGAGGCGGCCGACGCGCTCGAAGCCGTGCTGCATATCCATCCGACGGCGCCGGTGGGCGTGGAAGCGATGACCGAATTCTGGCTCATGCCGCTAGTGGGCTTCCTGATGGATACGACGCTCGCGGCGGCGAAACTCGTGTTCGCGGGCGTGCCGGAAAAATTTCCGCGGATCCACTGGGTGCTGAGCCACCTGGGCGGCGCGATACCGTATCTGGCGGAACGGCTGGACCGCGGCTTTTATGCTTTCCAGGAGTGCCGCGCGAATATCGAGAGGCCGCCGAGCGAGTACCTGAAACAGTTCTACTACGACACGGTGAATTTCGACGGCAATGCATTGCAGCTCGCCATCCGGTTCGCCGGCGCCGACCACATCCTTGCCGGGAGCGATTACCCTCATCAAATCGGGAGCATTCCCTCGATGCTAGAGTCTATCCGTGGGCTCACGATTGCGGAGAGCGACCGGGCAAAAATCCTGCACGAAAATGCGGCGCGATTGTACGGGCTGTAGCCGTTTTTCTGAAAATGCCGGAAAAATGCCCGAAAGGTTCGGTTTGGGCCAGAAAAGTGCGCCGAATTGCGCGATTTCCGGGGGCGAAAGTTAGTTAACATAAGACCGCGCCCACGGGCAGTCCCGATCCCGAAGCCTGGGGATTCGG
Source organism: Candidatus Acidiferrales bacterium (assembly GCA_035624135.1). Classification (GTDB taxonomy): domain Bacteria; phylum Acidobacteriota; class Terriglobia; order Acidiferrales; family UBA7541; genus JOPF136. Next base: position 1,298 of record DASPSB010000442.1, read on the forward strand.
GACGGGATTCCGGAGTGACCGGGGCTAGCCTTGCTCGCGGTTCGGGCGTTTGCCGGCGGAGTGGTACCAGTTCACTTTTCCGTCGGAAACGTTGGCAAAAAACCGGCCGCGCATCTGACCGGGCTCGACCTCGGTGAACTGCATGATCTTGGCGCCACGGCGGGCCATGGCGGCCCAGCGCGACGCGGTGTCCGGATTCTGCTCGATGCCGCGAAGGCTGCGGTCCTCAAAGCTGAAATCCACCTGCTTCAGGCGGCTCTTCGACGTGGCAGTGACGCGGAGCTTGCGCCCGTCCACCTCGAATTGCGCGGCGCCTTCGACGAGCGCTTGGCGCCAAATTTCGAGAAGGACTTCCTGGAGGGTCACGTTCTTGCGGCTTTGGCGCGCGCCTCGGCAAACTGGCGGAAGCGTTCGCGCATGTTGGCGTTGAAACCCGGGGCCGTCTTTTCGCGCCAGGCTTCGAGGCGCTCGCCGACCTCGAGCAGATGTTTCAGGATGGTGGGATTGTTCATTGCTTTGCGCTGCGAGAGGGCCAGCTCTTTGACCTTGTCCCAGACGACCCACATTTCGCCGTTGTTCTCGAAGAAAAATTCCTCGTCGATGAGGCCGCGATTGACCATGCCGGCGCACATGTCCCAATAGCTGACCACCATGCGGTAGCTTGCATTGTCCTTCGAACCGGGCGGGTATTTCTTGAACAACTCGTCCATGCTCGTGGCGGAAAAATCCGCGACGAACCATTCGCGAGCCTCGCGCATGCGGGGATCGCGGCGCAGCTTGTAGAGCTGGAGCAGAAGATTGGCCTGGTCGTGAGTGACCTGTCCCATGGGTGGTTCCTCCTGAATCGTTCGATGTGCAAATCGGGATAAAAGCGACGCCCGAGTGCGAGTCAATCCGTTCCGGCGCGGGCAGCGGCGGAGCCGGAATGATCTTCGCCGACAGGCTCAGGAGCCGGCGCGCCCGCGGCGTTCACGAGCACGACGCGCTGCTCGGAGGCGAAGTCCACACCGTCCTGTGCAAAGCGGGCCAGGATGCGGCGGCGGAGCTCGCGGGCAACTTCGTTCTGCCGCAGCGGGACGGTGCGCACCTGCATGCGCAGGGTCGAGCCCGCAGGGGCGAGGGCCTCGATGCCCAGCACGCGCGGGCCATCCACGAGCGCCGGCGACCAGGCCGCATCGGCTCGGAATTCGGCAGCCACGCGGTCGAGCGCGGCCACGGCGCGATCGCCCGCCGGGCCCGCGGGAACCTGGACATCGAGAAACATCTGCGAAAAATCGCGGCTGAGATTCGCCAATTTGCGGATTTCGCCGTTGGGGATATGCACGCGAGCGCCATTGGCGTCGCGGAGGACGGTCTGGCGGAGGGTGAGCTCCTCGACGCGGCCGATGGTGTCGCCAACCTGTACCGTTTCGCCGACGACGAACTGATCCTCGAGCACAATGAGCGCGCCCCCGATCCAGTCGCGCACGAGATTCTGCGCGCCGAAACCGACGGCTACGCTGGCGAGTCCCGCGGCCACGGTGAGCGGCGCGACGCTGATGCCGAGCTCGGGCAGTGCGGTGAGGATGGCGAACGCGATGATGAGCGCCGTGCCGGTGCTGCCGACGACGCCGAGAAGGGTCTTTAACTGCTGCTGCCGCATGGAGGTGGCGCGTCCCTGGGCGGCGGCGCGCGCGGCGATGCGCGCTTCGAGCGATTTAAGCAGGCGGGTGAGAACGAAGGCGAGAACTAAAATCCAAAGGAGATGAATGATGTTGGCGATGCGCCAGTTTTCCCAGTGCGCGGAGAACCACTGAGAAACGTCCCCGAATGGACCGGTCTGCGCCATGCGAGGGAACGAGTATAGCACCGGCGGGAGGCGAGGCAGATGAGCGGCACACAGGCTGAAAGCCTGTGCTCCTGCGCACGCCAAATTGGATGCGCAGCCATTTTGGGCGTAACCTGTGGACGCGACGCGGACCAATCTTGGATCATGAAAACAACTGAGACTGCACTTTTTGGCGGCGGCGCGGGCGCGACGAGCCTGTTCGAGCGGCTGGCGGAGCACGACCACGAACAGGTTGTGGTGCTGCAAAACCGCGAAACCGGGCTTCGCGGATTCCTGGCGATTCACGACACGACGCTCGGACCTGCGTTCGGCGGCGTGCGCATCAGGCCCTACGGGGAGGAGCGGGAGGCGCTGGAGGACGCGCTGCGGCTCTCCCGCGCGATGACGTACAAGGCTTCGCTGGCGGAGCTGCCCTGCGGAGGCGGAAAGACGACGCTCATCGAGCACGCGGGGCTGCGGCGCGAGGCGGCGTTCGAAGGATTTGGCACATTTGTGGAGAGCCTGGGCGGCCGCTATTTTTGCGCGCGAGACGTGGGAATCCGGGACGAGGACCTAGCAGCGATGGCGCGAACCACACGGTATGTGGCGCTCGATCCGGCACCGGGGCTGGGCGACGTCTCCGAGCACACGGCCATCGGCGTGTGGCATGCGCTGCGCGCGTGCCTGGAGGCGGCGGGGATTCGGGGCAAAGCGCGCGTGGCGATTCAGGGAGCCGGAAGCGTGGGAACGTGGCTGGCGCGAATCCTGGCGGGCGAAGGGATGGAGCTGCTGGTTGCCGACGCGGTGGCGGAGCGCGCGGCGGCGACGGCGCGAGAGACGGGCGCGCGTGTGATGACGCCGGAGGAGATTCTCTTTGCGGAGGCGGAGGTTGTGGCTCCGTGCGCGCTGGGCGGGGTGCTGAACCGGGAGACGGTGCCGCGGCTGCGCTGCCGCGTGGTGTGCGGGTGCGCGAATAACATGCTGTCCAGGCCAGCAGACGGCGACGCGCTGGCGGCGCGCGGGATTCTCTACGCGCCGGATTATCTGGCGAACGCGGGCGGGCTGATCCGGGGCGCGGATTACTTTGTGCTGGGGCGGATGGACAGCGGCCCGAGCCTCGAGCGAATTTACGGGCGCACGCTGGAAGTGATCGCGGCGGCGAAGGCGCAGGGAATTTCGACGGCGCGCGCTGCGGACGGGCTGGCGCAATCGCGGCTGAAACCGCGGAAGACATTTGGGGATCTGAAATGGCGCGGCGAGCTGCACCCGCCTGCCTTGACGCACGCGGAGTGACCGCCTAGACTCGAATCTGCGCTGTGCGCGCCTGTAGCTCAGTTGGATAGAGCGCTGGTCTCCGGAACCAGAGGTCGGGCGTTC
>DASPSB010000443.1:0-8737 GCA_035624135.1 Candidatus Acidiferrales bacterium
TCCGCGGCCTCGGCAATATCTACACCGACGAGAGCTTGTGGCGCGCCCGCATCCATCCGCGCCGCCTGGGCGCTCACCTCAAGCCCGCCGAGCGCCGCGCCCTCCATGCTGCAGTCCGCCGCGTGCTCGCCGACGCCATTCGCCTCCGCGGCAGCTCGATCTCCGATTTCGTGGACAGCGCCGGCTCTCCCGGCGACTACCAGCGCCGCCATCGCGCCTACGATCGCGAAGGAAAGCCCTGCTACCGCTGCGGCACGAAGATTCGCCGCATCATCGTGGCCGGGCGCAGCAGCTACTTCTGTCCCCGTTGCCAGCCCGCCCCGCGAGGCCGTTCGCGTCGCGCCGTAGGCCGGCAATCACCCTAGACCTGGGACACCTTCGCCCACACGGTCTGCGGCTCCTCTGCGCAGCAGGTTGTATTCCCCCACTGCCGCGCATAAAATCGGCCGTTCTTGCCGCGTTCCACCGGCAAATCCTGGGGAGGCATGCCAATCGGATGAAATCAATACGTCTGCCCGCAATCTTTCTCTCGTTTGCGCTGGTCGCAGTGGAAGGACTGCCTGTGCTCCCCGCGCAGCAGCCCGCAAGTCCGCAGAAGGACCCGAACGCCGAAGCCGACGAGCGAATTATCGCTGAAGTCCGCGACCACAACGAAATCATGGCCAATCTCGAATATCTGTCCGACATGATCGGCCAGCGGCTCACCGGCTCCGAGAATCTGAAGAAAGCAAACGAGTGGACGCGCCGGAAATTCGCCGACTACGGCCTGGCCAAAGCCCAGCTCGAATCCTGGTCCATCGGCCATGGCTGGACGCGCGGCACCGCGTACGGCCGTATCTTGAGCCCCGCCGAACATCCCCTGACCATCGCCTCCTATGGATGGGGCCCGAACACAAACGGCAAGGTGCGCGGGCCGGTGGTGTACGTGAAGGCCTCAAATCAAGAAGAGCTCAACGCGTACAAGGGCAAACTGAAAGGCGCCATCCTTATCACCGGCGAGCCGTTGCTCCTGCCTGCGCCCGATGAGCCCGCTCCAAGCCCTCTTTCGATCCCCGAGGGCGATTCCATCTTGCTCGTTCGCCCGGAGCGGCCGGGACCGCGCCCCGCGCCCGCACCTCGCGGCCCAGGCGGCTTCCGCTTCGAACAGGCGCGCACGGAATTCTTCAAGCAGGAAGGAGTGCTCGCCATTCTCACGGATTCCGGTAAGCCCGACGGGCTTCTCAACATGACCGGCGTGGGCGGCCGCGACTTTCACATTGGCGTGATTCCTGCTGCCTTCATCACTTCGGAGAACTACAGCCTCATCTGGCGCTTGCTCAGACGCGGTCCCGTCGAGGCCGAGCTCGAGATCAACAACACGATCACCGACCATCCCGTCGATGTTTACAACACGGTCGCCGAGTTGCTCGGCGCCACCAAACCCGACGAAGTCGTGGTCCTCGGCGCCCATCTCGATTCCTGGGACCTCGGCACCGGCACGACCGACAACGGCACCGGTTCCATGGTCGTGCTGGAGGCCGCTCGCGCTCTGCAGAAATCAGGGCTGCGCCCGGCGCGTACCATCCGCTTCATCCTTTTCTCCGGTGAAGAAGAAGGGTTGGTCGGCTCGCGCGCCTACGTGGCCGCGCACAAAGACGAACTTGCCAAAATCTCCGCCGCCATCGCCCACGACACCGGCACCGGACGCGTGCTCACCCTCAGCCTGATGCGCAACTACCAGGACCAGGAGATCATGGCCAAGGTCGTTGCACCGCTCCACTCGCTCGGCCTCATCGAACTCTCTCAGCGCTGGATGGCTGGTACCGATCACGCCTCATTTGAACAAGCTGGCGTGCCCGGCTTCTTCTTCATCCAGGAACCGGCCCAGTATTTCCAGACGCATCACTCACAGGCCGACACCTTTGACCAGGCGCAGGAAGCGGGCCTCGTGCAGGGCGCTCAGGCCATGGCTGCTGTGGCCTACAACATCGCGCAGTTGCCGCAATTGCTCCCGCGCAAGCCTGCCCCGCCCGCCACAGAAACGTCCGGTCCGTAACGCCAGCCGGCTCGGAGCAACCCCGAAGAATCCCATGCGCGCAGTACTCCAACGTGTCGGCCGCGCCCGCGTGCTGGTGGACGGCAGCGCCTCCGGCGAAATCGGCCCCGGCCTCCTTGTCCTTCTCGCCGTGGGACGCGAAGACACACCCGAAACTGCGCGCAGCTTGGCCGAGCGCACCGCGAATCTCCGCATCTTCGCCGACGATGCGGGAAAAATGAACCGCTCGCTCGTCGATTCAGGCGGTGCGGCGCTCGTCGTCAGCCAGTTCACGCTTTACGGTGACGCCCGCGGCCAGCGCCGCCCCTCGTTTCTCGAAGCCGCCCCGCCCGAGCTGGCCAATGCGCTGTATGAAGAATTTGTCAGGCACCTGCGCTCGCTGGGCGTGCGCGTCGAGACGGGCGTCTTCCGTGCCCACATGCAGGTCGAACTCGTCAACGACGGCCCGGTGACGATTCTCCTCGATTCCGGCAAACTCTTCTGACCGCCGTACGGAGGCAGCAATGACACAAAGCCCACTCGCCCCGCGAATCCGCCAGGCGCAGTTGGACGACGCGCCGATGCTTGCCTCGCTCGCCACCCAGCTCGGCTATCCTTCTACCGCCGCCGATATCTCCGCGCGCCTCCGCGCCATCTTCGCCGACCCGACGCACGTCGTTTTCGTCGCCGACCTGCCCGGCTCCGGCCCCCGCGCCTTCGCGCACGTTCATGCCAGCGTCGCTCTCGAATCCGGTCCACGAGCCGAGCTCGTCGGTCTGGTCACCGACGCCGCCCTGCGCAGCCATGGTCTCGGCGCGCTTCTCGTCGCTGAAGCCGAGCGCTGGGCGCGTGGCAAAGGCCTGGAAACGATTTGCGTGCGCTGCAACATCATCCGCACCGATGCCCACCCTTTCTACGAGCGCCTGGGATTCCAGTGCTCCAAAACACAAAAATATTTTCGCAAATCGCTCGCGATAGGCACGGCATCAGAGAAGCCATGAGCCCGCCTTCCGCATCACCGGTGCGGACCGCGCCGCCCCTTGGGCGGGACCGCGCTCTGCCGCCGCAGGACCCCGCCAGCGCCCGAAAGCGCTGCCGCGCGCTCATCGCCCGCATGGCTCAGATCGGCTCCCCCCGCAGCGTCGAAAAATTGTCCTACTGGGGAATCCAAACCTCGCGTGCCTGCGGTCTTTCCGCGCCGCAAATGCACGCACTGGCGCGCGAAGCGGGCCGCGACCATGCCCTCGCCCTCGAGCTCTGGCAGTGCGGCGTACACGAAGCGCGCCACATTGCTGCGATGGTGGCCGACCCCGCGCTCGTCACTGAATCTCTGATGGAGGAGTGGGCGCGTGACTTTGCCTCCTGGGACGTCGTGGACACCTGCTGCTGTTACCTCTTCGTCCGCACCGCTCACGCCTGGAACAAAGTCGTCGTCTGGAGCCGCCGCCCCGAGGAATTCATCAAACGCGCTGGCTTCTCCACCATGGCCTATCTCGCCATCCACGATAAATCCGCGTCCGACGAAAAATTCCGCGCGCTGCTGCCCATCATCGAACGCGAAGCGCACGACGAGCGCAACTTCGTCCGCAAAGCCGTCAACTGGGCGCTGCGCCAGATCGGCAAGCGCAACCTGCGCCTGAATCGCAGCGCCATTGCCGCGGGAGAACGCATCCGTCGGCAGGACTCCCGCTCCGCCCGCTGGATCGCCGCCGATGCTCTTCGCGAGCTGCGCAGCCCCGCGGTCCAGAGGCGCCTTCGCCAACGCACCCGCGGGCACGCAGCGTTGCAATGGCGCGGCCGATGATTCACCTGCCTAGCTTCGTGGGCTTCGCTCGTCTGTTCATCGCGCTTTGCTGGATTGGCTTTATCGCAGGCTTTTCGCTTCGCAAGCGACCCGCCGGCGCCGCGACCGAGCGCCGCGTCCGGGAATCGGTAGCCGGGATTGTTTTGCAAAGCATCGCCATCGGCCTGGTTTGGACGCTCCTAGCCGAGAGGTTTCCGGATTTCGCTCTCCCGGAAGTCGCGATGCGCCTAATCTCCGTGCTGGCAGTCTTGCTCGCGGCCGCTTCCGTCTGGCTCGTTGTGGACGCGATTCGCGTGCTCGGCCGTCAGTGGAGTATCCAGGCGCGCCTGGTGGAAGGCCACAGGCTCGTGGTTGAAGGGCCGTATAGCCACATGCGCCACCCCATTTACACCGGAATGCTCGGAATGCTGCTCGCCACGGGACTTGCCTTCAGCGTCTGGTGGACGCTGTTGATCGCTGTCCCCATTTTTGCCGTGGGGACCGCGATTCGAGTCCGCGCTGAGGAGCGCCTGCTGCACGAAGCCTTCGGCGAGGATTACGAGGCCTATCGCCGCTACGTTCCGGCAATCCTTCCGCGATGGAAGACGCGCTCCTAAGCCCATCCTGCGTTGCCGGCGAGACCTGCCTGCAATAGCCAGGCGCAAACACTACCGGCCAAATTAATGAGCGGCTCCGGCTGACTTGCCGCCACGGCGCAGCCCCAAGCTCCGGAAACGATTTTTCCGCCGCGCGGCCTCTGCGCTCTCCGCATGAGCGGCCATAGCGGAGAGTGCGGTGGCCAAGGCAGAGGGATGGAACGCGGGTCCGTACTGGCCCCCAACATACCACTGCGGCGGCTTCGTGTAGATGCCATCAAAGACCCTGGACCATTGGTCCATGCAGTCGAACGCCATCGCGTAGGGCAGCAGCTTTTCGAATGTCTCGGGAAATTTGCACATGGAATTCAGGCGAGCGGCTTCGACGCGGGAGAGAAATTCTTTAAAGCCCAAGACCTTTTCGAGGGCCCGAGTGCCTTCGATGGACAGGCCTCCGCGCGCCATCGCCCAGACCAGCCCGTAGAGGATCAGCAGGACGAGGACAAAAATGATATTGGGGGCTGATTGCGACGTCCGCTTGCTCGGAGCCAGAAAGGCCTCAAGCAGCCAAAATCCAACGCCGAACGCCCAAATGTAGGCATAGTAACGGAAGGCTTTACTGAAGAACAGTAGATGTCTATTGCCGCCGCGGAGGTAGTCGAGGCCGCGCAACTCCTCAATAATCGTTTCCCGAATCAGGGGAACTTTCTCCAGGAATTCGTTGCGCGCCACAGGAAGCAAGGATTGCGATACACCAATGTCGCGTCCGCCGCCAATCAGAAGGGCCAGCAACATGCGTTCGTGAGGGCGCAGGCTGGTCCAGTACTGGAACGGCTTGGCCAAATGGAAGGAGTAGTCTTTTTCTGTGACCAGCCCGAGGGCTTCGTCCTTCCAGCGCACTTCAATATAAACGTAGCCGCGAACGGCCAGGTCCACCAGCGTGGCCATGATCTCGCGCATTCCCGGCGAACCACTGGCCAGCGCTCCGGCGCCGGCGGGAGAAAGGTCGGCTGGCGGCTCATATTCCACGGAAATCGGGCGGAGCTGCGGGTCTCTTCGATACTTGGAATACACCCAGACCGAGAGAATAAGCGCGAGCAGCGGAATGGCAAGGAGCCAAACATTGAAAACAAACTCTGGAGTATCTCCGCTCTGAGCCGTGGCTTGGCCGAGTGCCGTCTCCCAACCGGCGACGATGGCTAGCCCGGCCGGGGCACCGAGCGGGCACGCGGGCGCGGCATGAGCAAACGGGGGGAACAGGAGCAGGAATCCGGCAAGACGGGCGATGGATTGCAGCGTCACGGCAATGTCATTGGAAGCGGAACGCCTCTTCTAGAATTCTCCCGCGCCCCCGCCGCCAAATCCCCCGCCGGAAAACCCGCCCCCGCCGCTGAATCCCGAGCTCCCCGAACTCGCTGGCGCCGACGTCATCACGCTTCCCGTATGCGTTGCCATCCCGCTCAGGTTGCTCGCAAACGAAGATGGATAGAAGTGCGGCCCGTAATCCGGCCCCACGTACCATTGCGGCGGCTGTGTGTAAATTCCGTCGAAAGCCTTCGACCAGTGCGCTTCGCATCCGAACGCCATTGCATAGGGCAGGAATTTCTCGAACATCGCCGGCGTTTTTACCACCAGGTTGTAGCGGTCGCTCTCCACACGCGAAAGAAATTCCTTGAATCCCAGCACCCCTTCGAGCGCCCGCGTCCCTTCCAGCGTTCTCGCGTGCACCATTCGCCCGTACACGAACACGATCACGCCGCTCAGCACCGCAGCGATAATAAACGGCAGGCTCTGCATCCCCGAGTGCCGCGCGATCACGTTTCCCACCCAGTAGATCCCCGCTCCCGCCGCCACCGCTCCCGCCATGTATCTCTGGTGCATGTTGTCCGGCCGGGTCCGGTAATAATTCCGTCCCATCAGCTCCGCGAATATGGCCTCACGGAGCGGCGGTAGATTGACGTAAAAGCTGTTGTGCAGATCGGAGAGGGAAACGGAATCGGAGCTCGCAGGAGCGTTGGCAGCCTCAATGTTTGCAAACGCCATCCCTGTCCGCGCGAGTGGCCCCCCGCCGGACAGCAATTGTGACAACATGGCGCGTACATCGCTCCCCGTACCCCCGAAAAGTGCCTGCAGCAACAGCAGCTCATGGGGCCGAAGGTCGCTTCCCTGCTCCGGGTTCTTTTTCTTGTGAAACGTGTAGTCTTTTGACGACCCAATCTTCAGCAGCCCCCCGCTTTCGCGCTCCTCGATTGTCAGGTATCCGCGCACGGCCAGATCCACGATCGTCGCCGTGATGTCGCGCATGTCTGCCGAATCGTCGATCAGCGCCCCCGCTCCCGCGGGCGACATCCCCTGCGGCGCCGTGTACTGCACCGAAATCGGCCTCAATTCGGGGTCGCGTCCATGCGCGAAATAAAAGAAGATCGCGAATATCAGCGCCGCCACCGGGATTCCTAGCGGCCAGTTGCTGCTCACAAAATCCCAGCCGCGTTCCAACCCGCTCGGCGGGCTGACCAGCCCTTTGTCCCATCCGGTGACGACCGTCATCCCTTCGAAGGGACCGAGCGGTTGCGTCGTCGCATATTGCACTAGGTTTGGCGACTGTGTGATCTCTGCGTTCGACTCCCGCGAGCCTCCCCGCCCGGTGAACGCGCGCGTACGCACCCCGCTCGCGCCCGCGGGCAGCATCACGTCTGCTTCCGCCTGCTCGATCGTATTGTCGTGGTCGCTCGCGGTCACGCTCCAGTACAGCTCGTCGTGGTCCTCGAAGAATCGTAGCCCGTTCGTCACCCGGTATTTCAGGATCACCGTGCGCGTCGCCTGGTATGCCCCGGGCACATAAATCTTCAAATTCAGGTTGCCGCCCTGCCGCGTCTGTTCATAGCGAAGAGCGTGGTAGTCGCCATCAGTCACGCTTTCCACCCGCACGTTCAGGTGGTAATCGAAACCCTGGTCCGTGTGGTACTCGAGAGGAAGCGAGCGGGTGATTCCCTGCCGCCGCACGGTAAACCGGACCGTCAGCGTCTCGGTCACCACCAGCGAGCCGTCCGCGTTTACCTGGAGCTTGTCCTCCCAGCGCTCAAACGTGATTGTGCCGGCCGCCACGGCCATTTGGCACGCAAGCGCCACCCCCAGCAGCAGCATTGCCGCCAGAATTGCCCGGATGCGGTTCGTCACGTGGGGATCCTGCGAATCAGGAGGCCGGCGTCTGGAAGCTGACCTTCGGCACCGCGCGCTCCGCCTCGTCCTTCAGCTCGAAGAATTCGCGCTCTTTGAAGTTGAACATTCCCGCGATGATGTTCGAGGGGAACTGCTCTACGTCCGTGTTGTAGTCGCGTACCACCGCGTTGTAATACCGCCGCGCGTTCTGGATGGTTTCTTCCAGGCCGTTCAGTTTCTGCTGTAAGTCCGTGAAACTCTCCACCGCGCGAAGCTGTGGGTACGCCTCCGACAGCGCGAAAAGCTGCCGCAGCGCGCCCGTCAACACGCCTTCCGCTTCCGCCTGCGCTGCGGGCCCTTTCGCGGCCACGGCCTGGTTACGCGCCGCGACCACGCCTTCGAGCGTCTGCCGTTCGTGTCCCGCGTAGCCCTTCACCGTTTCCACCAGGTTCGGAATCAGGTCGTGCCGCCGCTTCAGTTGTACGTCAATGTCCGCCCACGCGTTCTCCGCCTGCACCTTGTACTTCACCAGACCGTTGTAGCTGCTCATCACCCACAAAAACACGAGGATAATGAGGACGGCCAGTATCCCTATTCCGATCATGCGGGGTCCTCCTGAGGCCTCACTCGCGCACGGCACACCCTCCGCGGCGCGCCGCATCTGTCCCCCGACGATACAGGAAAGTCCGTCGCTTCGCCACCATGCCATAGCTGCCCAGTGAAGTGCCTCTGGCGTTCAGTACCGCTTTCAGTTACCCTTCGCCCGGGTATTTCGTTCCCTCTCGTTCGGGCCATGCTCTATAAGATTCTCAGCGCCGCTGTTTACGGCATCGAGGCCAACCTCGTCGAAGTCGAAGTGGACGTGGGTTCCAGCAAGCAGGGCGAGTTCACCGTCGTGGGCCTGCCCGACCTGGCCGTAAAGGAAAGCCGCGAGCGCATTCGCTCCGCGGTCAAGAACTGCGGCTACGATTTCCCCAATCCGCAGAGCGTCACCGTCAACCTCGCCCCCGCCGATCTCCGCAAAGAAGGCTCGGCCTTCGATCTCCCCATGGCGCTGGGAATCTTGGGCTGCACCAACCAGTTTTTCGGCAAGCAGATCACCGACACTGTCTTTCTGGGCGAGCTCTCGCTCGACGGCGGTGTCCGCCCGGTGCGCGGCGCGCTCTCCGCGGCCATCACTACGCG
>DASPSB010000444.1:0-4192 GCA_035624135.1 Candidatus Acidiferrales bacterium
TGCATCGTCGTGAGTCCGGTGCTGACAACCGCTCCGAAATAGGTCGAGACGTGCAGAAAGACACCTGCTCGCACCGCAGCATCGTGCGCCAGCGTGATGAAGCCGATCGAAGATCCAATGCTCGTGCCCAGCACACCCAGCCTGCTGTAGCCTCGCTGCTCGAACCAGCGCAGACAGGCGCGCGCGTCTGCTACAGCCTGCCAGTTGGCCTGAATCGTCAGCCCGATGTTCGGCCCGACCAGTTTGTATGCGCGCTCCTGGCCCTCCACCTGGCGGCTGTCATGGTACGGGAGCGTAAGCCGCAGCGCGGTGATGCCCAGCGTGTTCAGCCATTGGCAGATTCCCACATGCTCATGCGGCTTTGCGTTCCATTGCGCCATCACCACAACCGCCGGGCCGGCCTTCGCTGCGGGAAAAAAACGCGCGTGGACGCGATTATTTTCCGGCCACGGGGAAGCCACCGAGCTGGTAAACGTCAACTCATCGCCGGAAAGTTGGTAATCGCGGGCGGGGCTGCCGGGAAACCATTCATTGCTTCGCGCTATGGTACGTTCCGCAAAATCCAACAGCCAGCCACGCGGATCCGGCTCGTCGGCTCGGCCCCCAACATGCTCCAGGCCCCAGGCAAACGGCATCATGGCGCGCTGGTCGCGCGCATAATGGCGGTGTTCGTAGCGGCGGATATACTGTTCGAGCCAGCTCATTGCGCAAAAGAGCCGAGTGTAGGAACGAGCGGGCAGGCTGTCAAACTACCCACAGAGAATGGCGACGGCCAGAAGTTAGACAGTTCCACCGGAGGGTTGAATGTCGGCGGGCGCACGCCTCGCCTCCACCGGCCTTTTAAGCAACTGGCTTTGCAACCGAATCGGTTGCCGGGCTGCTCACGGCCTCGGTGGGTGGTGACTCTTAACTTTCGACCTTCAACTTTCGACTTTTGTGCCCGCTCGGGTCGTGTAACAGTCCATTCATGCCGCTGCTCTTTGTCTTCTTCGCCTTCGCGCTCGGCCTCGTCGTGGGGAGTTTTCTGAACGTGTGCATCTTGCGGATTCCCGCGGGCGAATCAATCGTTTTCCCGGCATCGCATTGCCCAACGTGCGGCAAGCCGCTGGCGCCCTACGACAACGTGCCGGTGCTCAGTTGGCTCGTCCTTCGCGGAAAATGCCGGAATTGCAGGGCACCGATTTCAGTGATGTATCCCGTCGTGGAGTTTCTGAGCGGCGCGCTCTTTGCCCTGTGTACGGCCGTATTTGGTATGACTCTCGAGGCAGGGAAATGGGCTGTCTTTTCTGCTCTGCTCCTGATTCTCAGCGTCACCGATCTTCGCGTGCGCCTTCTCCCGAACAAGGTAAATTTAACGGGCGCAGTTCTCGGATTGGCTTCGAGCGGCATAGTCCCGGTCGGCGACGGGACATCCCTGTGGATTTCCAGTCGCCTGTTCTCCTTCCCGGCTCCCCCCGCGGCTCTCTCTGTGGCCGATGCCCTGATTGGCGCGCTGGTGGGCGCAGCTATCTTGTGGGTTTTTATGGAAGGATACTTTCGGCTGCGCGGACGCGAGGGCATGGGCCTCGGCGATGTCAAAATGATGGGCATGATGGGAACATTTCTCGGGACGAAGGCTGCGGTGCTCACCATCGTCGCCGGCGCCGTACTCGGCAGCGTGCTCGGCGGTATCCAGATTCTCGTTCTCTACTTGTCCGGCTGGAAGCGTTCTGTCGCGGAGCGTGCGCACCGAAGGAAACTGGGCACCCTTCGCGATCTTCGATGCGAGTTGACGCAGCGCTATCAGTTGCCTTTTGGGCTGTTCCTGGCCGCGGGAGGACTGCTGGCCGTATTTTACGGGCCCCCGCTGCTGGCCTGGTATTTCAGCCGATTTGCGTAGAGCGGGGCAGGAGTATGCGGCACCTTCTATCCAAGCACGGCACGCTGGGCCTGGTGCTGGCGGTTCAAATGCGGCTGCCACAGCGGCCGGCGCATGCCGCGCAGCAGCCATTCTGGCTCAGCGCGGGGTTTTTCTTCACATTGGCCCTGTTCTTTGCGTTTGCTCTGGCATTATGGATTTTGTTCCAGGCTGTGCGCAAACAGGGGGCTGGCGGATTGGGCTCGCTGGATTCAGCCCCGCGACCTGCCGCCGCGGGAGACGTGGCATTTGCTTCCGCCTCCGTCCAGGCGGTTATTCAGCGGCTGCGCGCCCAGGAACAGGAGCTCCAGAAACTTCACCGCGAAGCAAAGAACCGCGCTGCGCAAACCGAACGCCTGTCGGAGGCAGTTACGCGACAGATGCCCACAGGTCTGCTGCTTGTGAACGCCACGGGAATGATCAACCTCAGCAATCCCGCGGCCGAACAGACGCTCGGTGTCGGAGCCTTGCAGTACCGCCGCTATTCGGACGTGCTTGGTTCGGAGTCGCCGTTCACAAAACTCCTGGAATCCTGCCTTCGCGAGGGGCGCACGTACCAGCGCGAGGAAGTAGAGCATCGCACGAATGCCGGCGATATCCGTCATCTGGGGCTCACGATTTCCCCGGTAACGCGCGATTCACAAAAGGTCGCAGGCGCCCTGTGTCTGCTCACCGACCTCACGGAACTGACCGGCTTGCAGCGCGCCATGCGGCTCAAAGAAAGCCTCGCGACCCTGGGAGAGATGTCTGCGGGAATCGCCCACGAATTCAAAAACTCCCTGGCCACCATTTCCGCCTACGCCCAACTCGTGCAGCAGGAAGCGCCGGCAGGAGAGCTTTCCGATAACGCCGGGAAAATCCTTCAAGAGGCGCGCACGCTCACGCACGTCGTCACGGAATTCCTGCGTTTTGCCCGGCCCCTCGAGGTCTCGCGGGGAAGCGTCGCCTTGGGGCCGCTCGTCGAGCGCGTCGTGGCCGAGGCCAGTGAATCTCATCCGCGCGTCGAGTGCCGCGCCGAAGGTGAATTTCCCGCCGTCACCGGAGATGAAAACCTCCTGCGACAGGCGCTCTTAAACTTGGTGCGGAACGCAGCGGAGGCCGTGTCGCAATATCATCGGGAAGGCGCGACCGCGGGCCACGTCGTGATTCGCGGGGTGAAAACGGAAGTCGCGGGACGCGCCATGGTCCACGTAGCTGTCGCGGATGATGGCCCTGGAATTCCCGAGGACGTGCTCCCCAAACTGTTTCTCCCCTTTTACACCACCAAACCGGACGGAACGGGCTTGGGCCTTGCCATTGTGCAAAAGATTGCCGTGAATCTCGGTGGCGGAGCCGAGGCCAGAAATCTGCCCGGTGGCGGCGCTGAGTTTATCCTTACGGTACCTGCGGAACCCGCAGCGGGCCTGGCTGTTGATTCGCCGGAGGCAGGCATCTAAACTATAGGCAGGTGTCCAGCCCTGCCCACACGTCGAAGGCGGTGTCTATGCGTAAACCATTGTTCCGCATGATGCTCGCGGGCGTACTCTGCGCGGCTGGATGGACCGTTGCAGCCGCGGCCCAGGACCAGTCCACGGCCAGCCAGGAGCCTTCTCTTGCCGACGCCGCTCGCAAGGCTCGCGCGGAGAAAAAGAACGAGCCTCCCCCGAAGCAGGTTTGGACGGACGACAACATCCCTAAGACTCCTCACGCGGAGGGAACGGCGGAAGGAAAGGGAGGAGCTGCGGCAGAAGGTGGCGAGAAACCCGCCGAGAATGCTGCCCCGGCCGCTGGTGATGACGACAAGAAGAAGGCCGAACTGGAAGCCCAATGGCGCAAGAAATTCGCCGATGCACACAGAAAGCTCGACCTCGACCAGAAAGAACTCGACAACATGCAGCAAACTCTCAGCCTCAAAGAAACTCAGTATTACAGCGATCCGAATACCGCCATGCGCGAGCAATATCAGTATCCCTCAGGCCGCGGCGGCGAGATCAATGACCTGAAGAAGCAGATCGACGACAAGAAGAAGGAAATCGAGAAAGACAACCAAGACATCTCCGACCTGGAAGACCAACTGCGGAAGGAAGGCCTGCCGCCCGGATGGGCCCGCACACCCTGAGGCCTTCGCCGGATCTTTGCAGCTATTTCTCAGAAGGAACCTGCCCGCCGCTGTCGCGCCGTCCGCTGGAGACTCGCGCTACACTCTTGCTGTGATGCAGGCAAATGCCAGCTTCGCTGGGCGTGGCCCGCGCTACCGTTGATGGAACCTCTCCTCCTGGTCGAAGACAAAGCCGAACTGCGCGGCGTCCTGCGCAA
>DASPSB010000002.1:0-18448 GCA_035624135.1 Candidatus Acidiferrales bacterium
GCGGCGCATGCGCTGACGATTCCGGGAGGGCACGGAGATTTTTTCCCGGCGCCGCCGTTCCTGCCCATGGACGACTTCTACACGCCGCTGCACGGGTTTGTGAATTCGCCGGCGGACGCGGAGAAGGCCGTGCACTTGCAGATCAAGTATGGCGCGCGGGTGATCAAAGTGCTGGCTTCGGGCGGAGTGCTTTCGCCGCTCGATTCGCCGACGGCCGAGCAGCTTTCGGCCGAGGAACTGAGGGTGGTGGTGGAACAGGCGCATATGGATCACGTGAAGGTGGCGGCGCACGCGGAGAACATCCGGAGCATCCTGGCAGCGCTCGAGGCCGGGGTGGATTCGATCGAGCACGGGTCGGAACTGACGGATGATGCGGTGAAGCTCATGAAGAGCCATAAGGCAGTGCTGGTGCCCACGGTGTACGTGGTGGACAACGGGCTGGCCGTTGGCGAGAAGGAGCATTTTCCGGAATATGTGCTGCAGAAGGAGCGGGCGCTGGCGCGGACGCATTTCCCCAGTTTTCAACTGGCGCTCCGGTCGGGAGTGACGATTGCGGCGGGTTCCGACCAGTCCTACGAGCCGGGAAAAGGGACGGTTCGCGACGAAATGATTGCGGAGGTGAAATACGGGATGACGCCACAGCAGGCGCTGGTTTCGGGAACAAAGACGAGCGCGACGCTGCTGGGGCTGGAGCAACTGGGTACGGTGGAGACCGGAAAGGAAGGGAACCTGGTGGGCGTGGAAGGAGACCCATTAAGCGATATTCACGCGCTCGAAAGAGTGCGCGCGGTGATTTTCCAGGGCCGGAGTGTGACGCCGGCGAACCGGCAGTGAGCGAGCCGAGGCCATTGGACGTGGTGTAGGATTGAGGCATCGTGGCAGAACCCTCGGAAGCTCAACGGAATCCGGCGGACATCTCGGTAGAAGTTCTCATTGTGGGCGCGGGATTTTCCGGGTTGTGCATGGGAATCCGGCTGCTCCAAGCCGGGATGAAAGACTTCCTGATCATCGAAAAAAGTGAAGACGTGGGCGGCACCTGGTACGAGAACCGCTACCCGGGGTGCGCGTGCGACGTGCCTTCGCATCTGTACTCCTATTCGTTCGAGCGCAACCCCGGCTGGACGCGTATGTACGCGAGCCAGCCGGAAATCTGGGAGTACCTGAAATCGTGCGTGCAGCGGTACGGGCTGGCGCCGTACATCCGCCTTGGCACGCGATTTTGCGAAGCCACATGGGACGAGGCGGCGAGCCTGTGGCGAATCACGGCGGGAGACAACCTGCGCATCCATGCGCGGGTGCTGGTATCCGGCATAGGCGCGTTGCATGTGCCGCGGTACCCGGAAATTCCGGGGCTGGAGCGGTTTGGCGGGCCTGCGTTTCATTCCGCCGAGTGGAGGCCGGACGTCGATCTTACAGGGAAGACCGTGGCTGTAATCGGGACGGGAGCAAGCGCCATACAATTTGTTCCGCAAATCGTGCCGCGGGCGGGAAAGCTGTACCTGTTTCAGCGCACGCCGGCGTGGATCGTGCCGCGCCGGGATTTTGGGATATCCGAAAAATGGCGGAAACGGTTTGAAAACGTGCCGGGGCTGATGTGGGCCTTCCGCAAGTTTCTATTCTTCAGCCTGGAGTGGCGCGTGCTGAGTTTTCTCGGCAATCGCCGCGTGCGCAAGCACTTCGAGGGAATTGCGCGACGGCATCTGGAGAAGAGCATCGCCGATCCAAAACTGCGCGCGAAGCTGACTCCAAATTACGAGATCGGTTGCAAGCGAATTCTAGTTTCAGATGATTTCTATCCATCGCTGGAGCAACCGAACGTGGAGTTGGTGGCGGAAAAGATCGCAGAGATCCGGCCGAAGAGCATAGTGACCAGCGACGGGGCAGAGCGCGCGGCCGATGTGCTGATTTTCGGCACGGGCTTCCAGGTGACAGAAGCGTTCCTCGGGATGCGGCTATTCGGGCGGGGCGGGTTCGCACTCCACGACGCTTGGCGGAACGGAATGAGCGCGTACCTGGGCGTATCGGTGAGCGGATTTCCGAACTTCTTTATTCTGCTGGGGCCGAACACAGGCCTGGGCCACAATTCCGTGGTGCTGATGATCGAAGCGCAGGTGGGATACGTCATGGAATGCCTGAAATTGATGCGCCGCAAAAAGATCGCGGTGATGGAAGTGCGTGCCGAATCGCAACAGCATTTTGTCGCCAACATTCGAGACCGCATGAGCCAGACAGTGTGGCAATCGGGCGGCTGCCGGAGCTGGTATCAGGACTCCAAAACGGGAGAGAATACGGCGCTGTGGCCCGGCTCGGTGATCAACTACATGCACCGGACGCGTACCGTAGCTGACGGTGAATACGACCTGAAGCCGGCGGAGCGGACGAACTAAGATCGGCAGTCATGCCAGAGCTGTCCGTGTTGCCGGGTGTGTGACTTCAGATGCTAAAGCCCGAGATTTTCAAGGCTGAGAATGTCGGAGCCGAAGCTCCGACCCCCTATATGGGTGTTCGTTTCAGATGGTGAGTACGCGTTCACGGTGGAATTCCTCGTCGAGCTGGTGGGCGCGTGCTTTGAGCAGGTCGGAGAGGGCGACCATGCCGACCAGCTTGCGAGTACCGTCGTTTTGCACGACAGGGAAACGGGTGATGCCCGTATCCGCCATGCGGTTGACGATGATCCGCAGTGGTTCGTCAGGATGGGCTTCGACGGGATTGGGCCGTGCGAGCTCGCCGAGGGTGACGGAGGAACTGTCCTTCGAATGCGCAGTGAGAGCGTGGCGTATGTCGTTGCGGGTGAGAACGCCGACCAGGCGGCTGGCGTCGTCCACAACCGGAAGAAGACGCTGGCTGCGGCGGTGTTCGGTCTTCACCATGCGGGCGAGCGTTTCGAGAGTCATGTCGGCGCGCAGGGTCAGGATATTGGAGCGCATGACTTCGCGGACGAAGAGGATTTCGAGCGGATCGATCGAGTATTCGCAGCTCAGGTGATAGCCACGGCGGCTGATTTTTTCAGTGAGGATGGAGCGGCGAAGTGTGAGCACGGTAATGCCGTAGGCGACCCCGACGGAGATGAGCAGAGGCAGTAAGGCGCCGCCATCGCGAGTGACTTCAAAAGTGAAGACGATGCTGGCGAGTGGGGCGCGCAGAGTGCCGCCGAGCATGGCTCCCATGCTGACCAGCGGCCAGAAACCTATGCCGGCGTCGGGGAACCAAAGCGCTTCGGCGCCGCCGAGCGCGCCACCGATCATCAGCACAGGAGCGAGAACGCCGCCGGAAGTGCCGGAACCGAGCGAAGCGGCCCAGATGAGCCATTTCACGATCAGGATGCCCAGGATGAGATGCAGCGTCGCGTGGCCCTGGATGAGCATGGCGATGTGGTCGTAGCCGACGCCGAGCGCTTCCGGGAAAATCAGGCCGCCCAGGCCAACGACAGCGGCTCCCATGGCGGGCCACCACATCCAGTGGATGGGCAGGCGCTGAAACGTGTCTTCGACGCGGTAGAGCGACTCGGTGACCAGGGTAGCCAGGATTCCCGCGAACAGGCCGGCGAGAACGCACCCGAGCAAAACCTTTGGCGAATAGACATAAGGATGAACAGCGGCTGGGAAAAGCGGGCCGGGCCCGAGCAGGCACCAGCGAGCCGCGGCAGCAGTTGCGCTGGCGAGAGCGACGGGAATCAGGCTGCGCGGCTTCCACTCAAACAAGAGAACTTCGACGCCCAAGAGAACCGCGGAAACGGGAGAGGCGAAGGTGGCGGACATGCCTCCCGCGGCGCCGGCGACGAGGAGGGTTTTGCGCTCAGCGCTGGAGAGATGAAAGAACTGGGCGATGAGCGAGCCGAGAGCGCCGCCAGTCATGATGATTGGCCCTTCCGCCCCGAATGGTCCGCCGGAGCCGATCGCAATCGCGGCGGAGAGCGGTTTGAGGACGGCGAGACGCGGGGCGACGCGGCTGCCGTTCATGAGGATGGATTCGATAGCTTCGGGGATGCCGTGGCCGCGGATTTGGTCGGAGCCATAACGAGCCATGAGGCCGACAATGAGGCCGCCGGCGATGGGGACGAGGACGACGAGATAGCCGAGATGATGGCCGGCGGGGGAGGAGTTTTCAAAACTCCATCGCGAATAGAAAAAGAGATTGGTGAATAGAGCGATGAGTTTAAGCAACACAAAGGCGCCGAAGGCGCAGAGAAGGCCGATGGGAATCGCGGCCAGGGCGATGGGAATGAAGCGAATCGTGGCGGTGTAGTCGCGGAGTTCGCCATGTTCCTCTTCCAGACCGAGGCGATCGAGCAAGCGGCGGCCGCTCTCCCGGAGGTTCGGGATGGCATGAACGCGATCGGAGACGCGGGAACGGGGCGGCATCAGCGGCCGGCTCCGCGAATGACGGCCTGGAGGGCGCGGACCAGTTCGGGGCCGGCCGAGCGCAATTCGGCGAGGTGGTGCTGGGTGAGACGGGCGAGCAAGCGGCCGCCGCGGGGCGTGATGTGCACGCCGACCTGCCTGCGGTCGCCGGGCAGTCGAAGGCGGCGGACGAGACTCTTGCGTTCCAGGCGGTTGACGAGCTCGACGGCGGAGTTGTGGTTGAGCAAGAGGCGGCGGGCGAGCTGGCGGATGGAGGGTTCGGGGCCGCAGTTGCCGGCAGCGATGACCAGGAGCATCTGGTGCTGCTGGGGAGCGAGACCGTTGGCGCGAGCGGCCCGGCGGCTGAAGTCGAGGAAGCGGCGGATCTGGTAGCGAAATTCCTCGAGCGAATGGAGTTGGCGGCGAGATTTCATCCTTCCGCGGCCTGCTGAAATAATATCGCGATACGATATAAATGCAAACCCGGGCAGGAAGCCTGCATGCGCGAACAGGCAGCCGGCTAGCCCGGCAGAACAGCCTTATCAGCGGGAAGCGATAACCACGCCCTGCGGGCTGGGAGGGAGCGAATGGTATTCGCAGGAGGCGAAGCCTGCGTTGCGGAACATGCGTTCGAGATCAGAGAGGGTGTAAGCCTCGCCGGCAGGGGTGTGAACGAGCATGTTGAGAGAAAAGAGCGCGGCGAAGGGCGGCGACGTGCGGTCTTCATCGGGCACAAATTCGAGGGCGGCGGCGCGACCGCCGGGAACGAGTGCGGCGTGGACTTTGCGGAGGAGGGCTTCGTTTGTGGCGGAATCGAAATGGTGAAGAAAGTTGGTGAGCAGGACTAGGTCGTAACCGGTTCCGAAGTCCAGAGCGAAGGCACTTCCGGGCAGGGCGCGGAAGCGCGAGGCGACGCCGGCGGCCTCGGCATTGGCGCGGGCGATCGCGAGCACGCCGGGCCAATCGAGGGCGGTGATTGTGGCGTTGGGGTTCTGGCGGGCCACGGCGATGCCGAACATGCCGTGGCCAGCGGCGACGTCGAGTACCTGCCAGGGATGACCGTTACCGGCGCCGAGCAACTGAGCGATGGAATCTGCGGGGTAGGCCATCATCGGCGCCATGGCGCGCGCGAAATGGAGCCAGAACTCGTGTTCGGGGGCGAGGACGTTGGCAGCATCGAAGGAAGTCCCGCCGCGGCGGACCGCAGCGGTGAGCTCGCGGAACGCGTTTTCAATATGCGGTGAACTCAAAAACAGAAACGCATCGGCCATGCAGACAGGCGAAGCGCGGTTCAGGAAGAGCGCGGCTTCCGGACTGAGGGAATAGCGGGCGGACTCTTTGTGCACGAAACCGAGAGTAGCCAAGGCGTCGCAGAGGATGCGGATACCCCGGGTGGCCACACCGAGGCGAGCGGCGAGCGTGGCGGCATCAAGAGGGGCATCGGCGAGCGCGGAGAAAATGTCGAGTTCGATGGCTGTCCGGAGGGCTGCTGCGCGGCGATAGGCGACCGCAGTCTCCAGGAGCAAAGCAGGCGACGGGATTCCCGCCGATGAATCTACGGCCATCAGTCCTTCCCTGAAAAATAGTGAGCGTGAATCGCCCGGCAGACTGTAGCGGGGTTGGAGAGTGAGGTCAACTGGGCGGGGCGAGAGCTGTGAGTCGGCACAACCGTCTTGGCTTACAGAAGATAAGCAGCTGCGAGCGCCGCAGCGGGAACCGCGGCTAAAGTGGACGTTGGGCTGAGCCGATTTTATGAGCAAGGACTTCACGCTGCAAACCGCGGCATAGAAGGCCGAACTGTGAAAGGCGCATGGACACACTGACCCGTAAATTGATTGCCTCGCAGGTGATCGCCGGCGTGCTGGCCGGAACGCTGCTCTCCGTGCTGCTGCACCAGCAAATCGCGCGACTGATCACGCAGGATTTTCTGGAGCAGGGACGAATCTCGGCGCGGGCGATTGCGGCCGATCTGGCAGCGAGGATTGACGCGCACGACACAGCGGGACTGAAGTCGGAGCTGGAGAAAGGAGTGGCCGCGGCGGAGGCGGACTGGGGATACGTGAGGGATTCGGGCGACGAGGTGGCGGCGCACACCTTTGCGGAAGAGGTGCCGCCGAGCATCAGGCTGTCGCAGCCACCCGCGTTTGACCGTCCGGTGACCGTGGCGCTGCCAGGGGAATCCGCCCGTTTTTTCATCATAAGCGAGCCGATCGAGGGAGGCAACGGCGGCACGGTCTACTTGGGGTTTCGCGAGGTGCGGTTGCAGGCGACGATACGGCGGGCCCAGTACGTGATGCTGGCGACGGTTCTGGCGGTGGTGATTCTGGGAGTCGGGGCGTTGTCGCTGATTTCGCGACGCCATCTTTCGCCGGTGCACGCGCTTACGGCAGCGGCACGAACCTTTGCGACAAGCGAGACCAGCCGGTGGGAGCCGATTCCGGTGTTGTCCCGAGACGAAATTGGAGTCCTGACCGAAGCGTTCAACCGCATGGCGGAAAAGGTGCAGGCGCAGCAGCGGGAACTGGAAGTGCGGGTCAAAGAGCGCACGGAGGAACTGACCCGGCTGAACCGGCGGCTGGAAATGGACATCCGTTTGCGGCAGTTCACGCAGGATGCGCTGGCGCGCAGCGAGCGAATGTTCCGGACGCTTACGGCGGCGTCGCCGGTCGGAATATTTCAATCGGATGGAGAGGGGAATTGCATCTATGCGAACGAACGGCTGGAGGGGCTGACGGGACGGCCGCTCACCGAGCTGAACGAAAAGGGATGGCGGTGCACGGTACATCCCGAGGACCTGCCAGGGGCACTCGAAGAATGGACGCTGGCCGCGCGGGCCAATCGCGACTTCAAGCGGGCGCTGCGGCTGGTAACTCAGAAGGGCGAAGTGCGCTGGGTGTACGTGCGTGCGTCACCGCTGCATTCCGAGCAAGAAGGGATCAGCGGATTTGTAGGCACCGTCGAAGATGTATCGGATCAGAAGCGCACGGAGCGCATCGTGAATATGGAGCACACCGTGGCGGCGGCGCTGAACGGGTCCGCGTCACTCGCCGAAGGATTGCCGCGCGTGCTGGAGGCGGTATGCATTTGCGGGGATTGGAAGGCGGGGATTTTCTGGAAGGTGGATCCCGCCGCAGGAGTGTTGCGGTTGAGCGAGTGCTGGCAGCAGCCGGGTGCCGGAGCTGAGACGTTCCTGGAGAAAAGCCGCGGGCTGACGTTCGAGCGCGGAAAGGGATTGTCGGGCCGGGTGTGGAAGGAAAAGAAGGCGTGGTGGGCGCCCGACGCCTGGGCAGATCCGAACCGCGCGCGTGCTGCGGCGAGCCGGGAGTGCGGCCTGCGCTCGGCGTGCGCGATCCCCGTGTTTTTCGCGGGCGAAGTCGTCGCGGTAATCGAGCTTTCAAGCGACGGCGCGAGAGGGCCGGATCCGCTGTGGTTGAAAGTGATGGATTCGATCGCGGGACAAATCGGGATCTTCATCGGGCGGCGCCGCGCGGAGCTGGACCGGCGGCAGAGCGAAGAACAATTTCGGACACTGCTGGAGTCGGCCTCGCAGGCGGTGGTGGTGGCAAACCCGGCGGGGCGAATCGTGTTGGTGAACCGCCGGACGGAGGAGATGTTCGGCTATTCACGGGAGGAACTGCTGTCCGCAGAAGTGAACACTCTGCTGACGGAGCGGGGCCGCGAAGCTTACCAGAAGCGGCGGGCCGAGGCGGCCGCGGGCGCGGCCCTTCCAGGAACGCTCGTTTCGCTGGACCTGACGGGAAGGCGCAAGGACGGCACGGAGTTTTCCGTGGACGTGAGTCTGAGCGTGGTGCAGACGAACGCGGGCCGTCTGGAGATGAGTCTGCTGAACGACGTATCGGATCGACGGAGGCGGGAGCTGATCCAGTCGGCGTCCTACCGCGTGGCAGAGGCGGCGAACTCGACCGGAGACCTCGAGGAGTTGTTGCCGCGGGTGCACAGCATCGTTGGCGAGCTGATGAGCGCGAAAAACTTCTATATCGCGCTCTACGACCCGGTGGACGAGATGGTGTCGTTCCCCTACTGGGCGGACGAGAAGGACCCGCAACCGGCGCCGCGGAAGAGCGGCCGTGGACTGACAGAATACGTGCTGCGAAGCGGAGAGCCCCTTCTGGCGACCGCCGAATTGTACGCTTCGCTGGTAAAGAAGGGCGAAGTGGAGGCGATCGGAGCGAACTCGCTGGACTGGCTGGGAGTGCCACTGACCATCGGATGGCAAACGATCGGGGCCATCGTGGTGCAGAGCTATTCGGAATCGGTGCGCTACGGCGAGGAAGAGAAACGCATCCTTTCGTTTGTGGCGGGCCAGGTGTCCATGGCGGTGGCGCGGAAGCGCGCGGAGTTGGAATTGAGACGGGCGCGCGACGAGGCGGAGGAGGCCAACCGAGCGAAGGGCGAATTTCTGGCGGTGATGAGCCATGAGATCCGGACGCCAATGAATGGAGTATTGGGGATGACCGGGCTGCTGCTCGACACGCCGCTCAACACCGAGCAGCAGGAATACGCAACGGCGCTGCGGAATTCGGCCGAGTCGCTGCTGGAGCTGATCAACGACGTGCTGGACTTCTCAAAGATCGAGGCGGGACGGATGACGATCGAACCGTTCCCCTTCGACCTGAGGCGCGCGGTAGAAGAAGTGGGCGACCTGCTGCTTTCGCGGGCCCAGGCGAAAGGAATCGATTTGATCCTGCGCTATGCGCCGGGAATGCCGGCGCGCGTGGTGGGAGACGCAGGCCGCCTGCGGCAGATCCTGATCAACCTGGTAAACAATGCGATCAAATTCACGGCACACGGCCATGTGTTCCTGAACGTGGATTGCGAAGCCGAGTCGCCGGACCGAGGGCTGTACCGGTTCACGGTGGAAGACACGGGAATCGGAATTCCGGAAGAGAAACAAAGCGTAATCTTCGAGCGGTTTGCGCAGGCCGACGTTTCGACAACGCGGCGATTTGGCGGAACGGGATTGGGACTGGCCATCTGTAAGGAACTGGTCACGCTGATGGGCGGTGAGATCGGCGTGCGCAGCCGTCCGGGAGAAGGGTCGGCGTTCTGGTTCAAGGTGCCGCTGCCGCTGGACCAGGAGCCCGTGGCGGCGCCCGTTTCCGACGTGGAATTAAGGGGGATTCGAGTCCTGGTGGTGGACGACGACGCGACCAACCGCCGCGTGCTGCATGAGCAACTGACGGCATGGGGGATGCGGCCGGAGGACTGCGCCTCTGGGATCGATGCGCTGGCGGCCATGCGGCAGGCAGCCTCCCAGGGGGCTCCCTTCGGGCTCGCAGTGCTCGATCACCAGATGCCGGGGATGGACGGCGAGACGCTGGGACGGCTGATCAAACAGGCGCCGGAGCTGCAAGATACGGTGCTGGTGATGCTGACGTCGCTGGGACAGCGCGGAGACGCGGCGCGGCTAAAGCAGGCGGGATTTGCGGCGTATCTGACGAAGCCGGCGAAGCAGTCCTTGCTTTTCGACGCGCTGGCGGGGGCCTGGGCAGCGCGGCAGGCCGGCGGGAAGGCTCCACTCGTGACCCGTCATTCGGTGCAGGAGGCCGCGACAGCCGCACGCGGCGATGGTGCGGGGGCTCCTCTATTCCACGCGCGCGTGCTGCTGGTGGAGGATAATGCGGTGAACCAAAAAGTAGCCACGCGAATGCTGGAACGGCTGGGCTGCCGCGTGGACAAAGCCGGAAACGGAAAGGAGGCGGTAGAGATGGTCGAGACGCTTCCCTACGACTTGATCTTCATGGATTGCCATATGCCGGAGATGGACGGGTATGATGCGACGCGCGAGATTCGCCGGCGGGAAAATGGCAGGCAGCGCCGCATTATCGTGGCCATGACGGCAAACGCGTTGAAGGGCGACCGGGAGAAATGCCTGGCGGCCGGCATGGACGATTACGTCAGCAAACCAATCCTGAAGGACGCACTGATCAGCACGCTGGGACGGTACGCTGCGAAGACGCGCGTGACGGAAACGGCGGGAGTGGCGGCGGAGACGGAACCGATGAAGCGCTGAGCGAGAGCTAGGGGAGACTCCTTGGCGCGCCCCAATTTCAGAAAAGCAGATCCCTGCCTGTGGCAGACCGGCCTCGTCCTGGAATGCGGACTCCCTTCGCAGAGGACGCTCTGGGCGAGCGGGATGACAGCTTGCGGGATCGTGAGGGTCGTGTCAGGCCTCGCTGGCGGTGAAGTAGGCGCAATCGGGATGATGGAAGACGAGGGCGCTGACGCTGGCTTCAGGCTCCATCATCATTCCTTCGGTCAGGCGCACGCCGATTTCCTCAGGATGCAGCAGCATCCATATGCCTTGCTGGTCGTCGAGATTAGGGCAGGCCCCGTAGCCGAAGCTGTATCGCTTGCCGCGATAACGCGCGGTGAAGCGGTCCTGCATGGTGGTGGCGGGCGAATCGGGGAATCCCCAATCTTCGCGGAGGCGTCGGTGCAGCCATTCGGAGCAGCCTTCGGCCGTTTCGAGGGCCAGCGCTTGAAGGGCGTGGGCGCGGAAGTATTCTCCGACCGCCTTGGCCTGCTCGCTCCGTTCGCGGACTCCGGCTCCCGCCGTGACGACGAACATGGCGATGTGGTCGCGGAGGCCGTCGCCTTCGGGTTCGAGCACATAGTCGCTGAGGCAGAGGCCGTCGGGCTTGGGTTGGCGGCCGAAACGGAAGGTGTGGAGCGGGTCTGAAGATCTAGCGCCGGGCGCGAAGAGATGGATCGAGTTGCCAGCGCGCTCCGCTTCGAAGAATTGCCAGACGGCGCGAACGGTCATCCACTGCGCCGCGTCCTGTTTCAGCTCTTCCACCTGATAAAACAGTTCGAGCGCTTTTGGATCGCGGGCGGCGAGCTGCTCCTCGAAGTTGCCTTTGAAACCGAGGTGGCGCCCGTAGAGCATGTAGGGATTGATGTAGCTCCACACTTCGGTGATGTGACGAATGGTGCGTACGCGGCGGTCGAGATAGGGAGCGGCAGGGATGGGGATGCCGGCCCGGGCGCGGCTGGAGCGCGAGTCGGCCGCCAGAGTGGCCGGGGCAGCCGAAGTTTCGGCCATGGGCGCGGCGGCTGACGCGCCGTGGGCTGCGAGCACGGCGGAGCGCGTGGCCGGGTCCATCAGTTCGTTCATCAGCCGCAGACCTGTCATGGCGTCTTTGGCGTAGAGGGTGGGCGAGGCGTAGCTGGGAGCAATCTTGCCGCGAGTAAATTTGTCGGAGAGCGCGGCGCCGCCAACGAGGAGGGGGACGCGGATGCCGGCATCGCGCAAATCTTCCGCGGTCACGACCATCTGCTGGGCGCTCTTGACCAGCAGACCGGAGAGGCCGATGGCGTCCGGCGCGTGCTGCTGGTGGGCTTGGATGAGGTCTTCGGGCGGAACTTTGATGCCCAGGTTGATGACTTGGAAGCCGTTGTTGGAAAGGATGATTTCGACGAGGTTTTTGCCGATGTCGTGAACATCGCCCTTGACGGTGGCGAGCACGATTTTGCCGCGGGTGTGCGTGGCGGATTTCTCCATGAACTGCTGGAGGTGGCTGACCGCGGCCTTCATGGCCTCGGCGGATTGCAGCACCTCAGCGACGATCAGCTCGTTGTTGTTGAAGAGGCGGCCGACTTCGCTCATGCCGGCCATCAGCGGGCCATTGATGATATCGAGCGGCGAGACGCCCTCGGCGCGTTTGCGGTCGAGGTCGGCGACCAGGCCGTCCTTTGTGCCTTCGATGATGTAGTTCGCAAGCCGGGCGTCGAGGGGGAGATCGGCGGACTTCGATTTGGCGGTGGATTTGCGCTGGCGGAAATGCTCAGTGATGGCGGCGATGTGGAACTGGTTGACGGCTGTTTTCTCTTCCCGGGACTGCTGGCGCCAGTCTTCCGGCGCGCCGCGGAGCAGGCCGGGCTGCGGGTGGCCCGCGGGAACGTCCACGGGCGGGGAGTTGAAGAGAACGTTTTCCGCGAGGCGGCGCTCTTCTTCGGGGATGGAGGGGAAGCGCTCCAGCTTTTCAGCGTTGACGATGGCGAGATCAAGGCCGGCTTTTGTGGCGTAGTAAAGGAAGACGGAGTTGACCACCTCGCGCGCGGCAGCGGGAAGGCCGAAGGAAATGTTGGAAATGCCGAGGATGGTTTTGACGCCGGGAATTTTTTCTTTGATGAGGCGGACACCCTCGATGGTTTCGACGGCGCCGCCGACGTAGTTTTCGTCGCCGGTGGCGCAGGGGAAAACGAGCGCGTCGAGGATGATGTCTTCAACGGGAATGCCGTATTTTCCGGTAAGGAGCCGGACGGAGCGCTCGGCGATGGCGAGCTTGCGCTCGCGGGTGAAGGCTTGGGCCTGCTGTTTATCTTCGTCAATCGAGCCGACGACGAGGGCGGCGCCATAAGCGCGGACCAGCGGGCAGACGCGCTCGAATTTCTCCTCGCCATCTTCGAGGTTAACGGAGTTGATGATGCTCTTTCCCTGGCAATAGGTGAGCGCAAGCTCGACGGCGTGCGGGTCGGTGGTGTCGATCATGATGGGGACTTTGATTTTGCGGATGAGGCGGTCGTAGAACGGGGCGATGTCGCGCAGTTCGTCGCGCTCGCTCGATTGCAGGCAGACGTCAATCACCTGAGCGCCGTTGCGGACCTGCCGGCGGGCAATCTCGCTGGCTTCCTCCCATTTTTCCTCAGTCACCAGCTTTTTGAATTCGCGAGAGCCGATCACGTTGGTGCGCTCGCCGACGTGGAGAGGGCGCGTGGAGTCTTCCGCTTCGATCAGCTCGATGCCGGTGTAGAGGCTTCGTGTGGAGCGGCCGGGAACGCGGCGAGGCGGCATTCCTTCCGCCATTTGCGCGATGGCGCGGATGTGCGCGGGGGTGGTGCCGCAGCAGCCGCCGACAAGATTGAGCCAGCCATGGCGGGCAAAGCGTTCGAGCTGTGCGGCGAGCGATTCGGGGGTTTCCAGGTAGCGGCCCTCTTCGTTGGGCAGACCGGCGTTCGGATAGCAGGAGACGCGCGTGTTCGCCATTCCGCTGAGGGTGCGGATGTGGTCGGTCATGAACTCCGGGCCGGTGGCGCAGTTGAGACCGACGGCGAGCAAATCGGCGTGGGCCACGGAGATCCAGAGGGCGTCGGCAGTCTGTCCGGCGAGCATTGTGCCGGTGGGTTCGATGGTGCCGGAAACCATGATGGGGATGTCGCGGCCCGCGTCGCGGCGAGCGCGAGCGATGGCGAGCAGCGCGGCTTTGACGTTGCGTGTGTCTTGGCAGGTTTCGACGAGGAAAATGTCTGCACCGCCTTCGAGGAGGCCCATGGCCTGTTCGTAGAAGGTTTGGCGGAGTTCGTCGAAGGTGACGTTGCCGGTGACGGTGATGGCGCGCGTCGTGGGGCCCATGGAGCCGGCGACGAAACGCGGGCGGCCGGGCGTGGAAAATTCGTCGGCGGCCTGGCGAGCGAGAGCGGCGGCGCCGCGGTTCAGTTCGCGGGCTTCGGCCGCAAGGCCGTACTCGCCGAGGACGAGCGGCGTACCCCCGAATGTGTCGGTTTCGATGATGTCGGCGCTGGCTTCGAGATAGGCGCGGTGGATCGAGAGGATAACGTCCGGACGCGTGCGGACGAGGACTTCGTTGCACCCTTCGAGCTGGGCCCCTCCGAAATCGGCGGCGGTGAGGTGCTGCTGCTGAATCATGGTGCCCATGGCGCCGTCGAGGATGAGGATGCGCGAGTCGAGGGCGTCGAGAAGCGCATTGCGGCGATCGGAGGCGGCGGTCATGGGGGAATCTTTGATGCTAGCATGCGGGGATTCGGTAATCGGGTCAAACGAAGGCGGAGTTGCACGGGGAGAATCGGACTCGACGAAACATGACGCGGGATGGATCAAAGGGTCTTTCTTGAAGGGAAACCTCCACTGGATGGTTTCGCGCAGCCGGCGGGCGCCTGCGAGAAACCAGTCTGCTATTGCGGCTGCTGTGCATTATATCGCAGCGTGTGATTCCCGGGGCGAGGGGGTGTGGCGCTCGGGCAAAAGCACAGGCTAATCCCACTTCCCGGAGATTTGGGATCGGGGCCCTGCTACTGGGAGATCAGACGGATTTCGCCGACGCCGCCTTCGATGCTGACGTTCATGGTGACGGGCGAAGTGCCGTAGGCATCGTTGACGTAGTAGTCGTTGTGCTTGTGAAGGCCACGGACATCGATGGAGCCGATGCCGCCTTCGGCGTGGACGCGGACGCCGACGTCACGAGGCAGCCGCACGGTCGCGCTGCCGACGCCGCCCTCGATGCGCACATCAACTTTTTCTTTCCAGTCGCCGGTGAGGTCGGCGTTGATTTCCCCGGCGCCGATGTCCACGGTGACTTTTGTGAGGTGAACTCCCTTCAGGTTGAGATCGCCCTGGCCGGCACCCATCTCCACGCGGAGCTCACGAGCCACGTCATTGTTCAGCCGGAGGTTCCAGGTATCCGCCCTGCCTCCGAAGAGTCTCAAGCTGTGGCTTTGGGGCTGAGAGATGCTCAGGTTTCCTTCTTTTCCCGAATGGTCGTAGGAAATTTGGGGTCCCCCGTCCGCTTCGCGAAAATCGAAATTGCCTTCGAGGAGCTTCGCGGCGCCACCTGATATGCTCAAATGTCCACCAGGGGACATTTCGATGCTCATGCGCACGGAATCGGCGCCCTGGGCATCCACGGTCTGTGTCTCGTGAGACATGCGGGAGAAGCGGCGGCTGCCAGCGGCTGCGAAGACCAGGAGGAGAACGACCAGGAGAATGGCCGCAGTCTCACCGCCACGGCGACGCGGTGCGGGCGCCGCGCCGGGCGCGCTCGGAATTCTGGGAGCGCTGTTCGAACGCAGCGCGTCAATGAGTTTTCCCAACCCAAGGACAATCAACAGAACAGGCCAGTAACGCGAAATCACGGGCCAGGGATTCCAGTCCGGGCGGAGGTTTGCATACATAAAAATTGCGCCGATGGCGATAAGCAATATCGCCCCGGTAAGCGGGCCGCGACTGCGTTGTCCACCGTTTGCCATGACAATGTCCCTCGACGAGCCAGCCGAAAAGGCTAGCCCTGCTCAGTGTAACGCCCACGATTGCGGGAATGTTCCCGCGGGCGCCGGGGCTCAGTCGTGAGCGGCGTCAGTTTTTTCGAAGCGAAGGGTGTTGAGCAGGACGGGCCGTTCGACAATGTGAGGCATACCATCGCTAAACCGATGGAGATGCGCGAGGGCTTGCGTGAGCAAGAGGTTGCGCTCGCTCTCGCGCATGGCCTCAAAGGAATCCCAGAGAGCGATGATGGTGGTGTCCGGCGTATCGTTATCGACTGGACCCAGCAGTACAAGGCCGCGAAATCCGCGATGCCTATGTGCCTGGTTGGAGATAGCGAGGAGAGCGGTTTTGAACTCTTCGGTTTTGCCGGGCAACATGCGGACTCGCCAAACGCGTGAGTACATCGGGGCCTCCTGTTCGCTGGCAGGAACTGAGTGGCCGAATCCTAACTCCACCGGCCAAAAGAGTAAACCACCTGCCGCTGGCGGGGGAAAAGACTGGGCGGGCGGCGTGGATCGAGGAGCGGTGTACAATGCGCCGGCAGCAAGCGAGGCGGTTGGTGGTTCGCAGAGCGGGTGAAGGGCGATGGGCGCTGGGGACAGCCAAGGTCTGAAGGCATTTCTCGCAGCACGGGATTTTCTGATCGCTTGCCGTGAGGACTACGAGCGAGCGCGGCGGGAGTTCCGCTGGCCGGAACTTTCGACGTTTAACTGGGCACTCGATTATTTCGACGACTATGCGCGCGGCAACCGCCAGACGGCGCTGTGGATCGTGGACGACGTGGGCGTGGAAGTGAAACTCAGCTTCGAGGAGATGTCCCGGCGATCGAACCAAGTGGCGAATTTCCTGCGGCGGCAGGGAGTCGAGCGCGGCGACCGCATCATCCTGATGCTGCCGAACGTGGCGGCGACGTGGGAGACGATCCTGGCGGCGATGAAGCTAGGCGCGGTGGTGATTCCGGCGGCAACGCTGCTGACCACGGAAGATCTGCGCGACCGGCTGGAGCGCGGGAAAGCGCGGCATGTGGTGGCCATGGCGGCGGCCACGGAGCGCTTCGCAAAGCTGCCCGGCGATTACACGAGGATTGTGGTCGATGGCGAGGCAGCGGGGTGGACGCCGTATCGGCGTGCGTACGACGAAGCGGCCCATTTCACGGACGATGGTAAGACGCGGGCCACAGATCCGCTGCTTCTATACTTCACTTCGGGGACGACGGCGCTGCCGAAACTGGTGCTGCATACGCATCAGAGCTATCCCGTGGGGCATCTGGCGACGATGTATTGGATCGGGATTCGCGCAGACGACGTGCACCTGAACATCAGCTCGCCTGGTTGGGCGAAACACGCCTGGAGTTGCTTTTTCGCGCCGTGGAATGCAGGCGCGACAATCTTCATTCATTCGTACGCGCGGTTCGACGCGAAGGCCACGCTCGGAGCGGTCGGGCGCTGCGAAGTGACGACTCTGTGTGCGCCGCCGACGGTGTGGCGAATGCTGGTGCTGGAAGAGCTGGGTCAGTTTCCCGTGCGGCTGCGCGAACTGGCGAGCGCGGGTGAACCGCTGAATCCGGAAGTGATCGAAAAAGTACGACGCGCGTGGAACCTGACGATTCGTGACGGTTATGGTCAGACGGAGAATGTGTGCCTGCTCGGGAATTTTCCGGGCCAGCCAGTGAAGCCGGGCGCGGTGGGGAAGCCTTCGCCGGGACATGACGTGGTGCTGCTCGATCCGGAGGGAAGGGAATCGGGCAACGGCGAGATTTCGATCCGGCTCGCGCCGCGGCCCCCGAGCTTGATGGTGGGCTATCTGGATGACGAGAAAAAGACAGCGGCGGCGATGGCCGGCGGCTATTACCGCACGGGCGACGTGGCGCACCGGGATGCAAACGGTTACTTTACCTACGTGGGGCGCGCGGACGATGTCTTCAAGAGTTCGGACTACCGGATCAGTCCGTTCGAGCTGGAGAGCGCGCTGATCGAGCACGCGTCGGTGGCTGAAGCGGCGGTGGTGCCGAGTCCGGACGCTCTGCGGTGGAGCGTGCCGAAGGCGTTTATCGTGCTCAAGCCGGGTATAGCGCCGACGGAGGACGCAGCGCGTGAGATTTTCAAATTTATTCGCGGGCGGCTGGGGCCTTACAAGCGCATACGGCGGATTGAGTTTGCGGAATTGCCGAAGACGGTTTCGGGAAAAATCCGGAGAGTGGAACTGCGTGGCGTGGAGCAGGAGGCGCGGAAGCACGAGGGGCGGCGGCCGGCAGAGTTCTGGGAAGAGGATTTTCCGGAGATCAAATAAGCAGCCCAGCGGTGGACGTCCATCGCCGGCCGATGGTGTGACCAACCTATCGGTAGGGCCGTTCCGGTTGACCGCACGCAGGGCAGATCACGATGCCGGGCGGGAGCGGATGACCGTTGACGCACACCGCGGCCGCAGATTCGGTTCGAGCCGCGGAATACAGCACGGCGAATGCAGCCGAGTAGAACGCCATCCAGTGGCCGGAAAATCCGCGCCATTCCTCGGGGGAGGTGCCGGAACGATTCTGGCCTGCTGACTGCGTGGTGACCATGAAATACAGAAAATTGACCACGGCGTAGCCAAGGAAACCATACACCATGTACAGCATCCACTTGGGCGCGCCCCTGAGGACAACTTTCCAGTAATCCTGGCGCCGCACGTTCATCGTGACCTTGTTCGCTACCACGACTGTGGGAAACCAGACCACAAAGATTCCCATATGCAGGATCCAGAAGTATTCGGAAGGAATGAGCTTGCGGCCCAACAGAGCACCAAAGTGCACCCAAAGGCTTACTGCCAGACCGATGGCTGAGAGGCCGGCCAACGGCCAGAGAAGCGGCGTGAGCCAGCCGGGAATCGGCTTGTTTGCCGCGGGGCCGGGAGGACGCACTTCGAGGACGGCCTGGACCGATGCATCGAGCAGCGTCGAGATGGACGCCTGCTGCGGATCATAGTGGACGGTGATGGGCCGGCCGTTCAGATCGCGGACGAATTCCTGCGCGGCGGCCAGAGTGGGACAGTACTCCTTAAAGCTTCCTGAATACTGCTGTCCTCCCACCGAATAGGAATACCGGAG
>DASPSB010000270.1:0-4002 GCA_035624135.1 Candidatus Acidiferrales bacterium
CTGGATCACAGTCCCGAAAGTGTGGATCGCACACGACATCGGACGGGCGCTCAACCCGCCGCTCGTGCGCGGCCAGATCGAGGGCAGCGTGTACATGGGATTGGGCGAGGCGCTGATGGAAGAACAGGAATTCCGGCGGCTTCCGAAGAAGTTGTCACACGCGCTGGTGCACAAGTTCCCTTCCTTGCTGGAATACAAGAGCCTCACGGCGCTCGATATGCCTGAGGTGGTAACCGAACTAATCGAAGACCCCGATCCCCGCGGCCCCTTTGGCGCAAAGGAAGCCGGACAAGGCCCGCTCTTGCCCGTCATGCCGGCGGTGGCCAATGCCGTGTATGACGCAGTGGGCGTGAGAATCGATGAGGTGCCCATTACCCCGGAGAAAATCATGAAGGCACTGGCGGAAAAGAGAGCCGGGCATGCTCCGCGAGTCGGACCAGGCCGCTTTCCATCTGTCCGCTGGCCAGAAGCCCTCCGCGTTCCGCCTCCCTGGGAGGGCGGGGACGGGCGCGCTGTGAACGACCCTCACCGGCAGGGAAAACGCGGGGCGGAGAAAGAGAAGGCTCCTGCCCCATGATGCGACTGCCGTATTTCGAATTTCGCGCTCCCGGCACGCTCGACGAGGCAGCGCGCATTTTGGCGGGCGAGGGCGCAGATGCACTGCTACTGGCTGGCGGCACGGACCTTCTTCCCAACATGAAGCGCAGACAGCAGGTGCCCAAAACGCTGGTGAGCCTTCGTTCCGTGGAAGGACTGCGCCAGCACCATATAGGCCTAGGGGAAGCACGGCTTGGGGCGTGCCTCACGCTTGCCGAGATCGCGGACAATCCACGGCTACGAAACGGACTGACGGCCTTGCAGCAAGCGGCCTCGCAAATCGCCACATTGCAGATTCGAAACCAGGCAACGCTGGGGGGAAATCTGTGTCTGGATACCCGCTGCAATTACTACGACCAGAACTATGAATGGAGGAAAGCGATCGGCTTTTGCCTGAAAAAAGACGGCACGACCTGCTGGGTCGCACCCGGAAGTCCGAAGTGCATGGCGGTCTCTTCAACAGACACCGCTCCCGCGTTGCTTGCACTGGGAGCCAGGATCCGCCTGGCTTCCCACTCCGGCGAGCGTGAAATGCGGCTCGCGGATCTGTATGAAAACGACGGCATCCGCTACATGAGAAAAAGGCCTGATGAGATTCTGACCGAAGTATTGCTGGATTCTTTGAAAGGCTGGAAGAGCACATACTGGAAGCTTCGGCGCCGGGGCTCATTCGACTTTCCCGTGTTGTCGGTAGCAGCGGCCGCGCGTTTTTCCGCGGATGGCACCGTGGAGGAGAGCCGGATTATCCTCGGCTCCGCGGCATGCCGTCCGCTAATCGCTGATGAGGCGGCCAAATTCCTCAAGGGCCGGTCGCTCGACCAGGAGACAATCAGGGAAGCAGCTTCCCTTGCGGCGCGGGTTGCTAAGCCGCTCGATAACACCGATTTCGACATGAGCTGGCGGAAGAAGGTTTCGGCCCAATTTGTTACCTATGCCCTGCGGGAGTTGCGCGGGGACGCGCTGGAGTCCGAGCGCGCATCCTGGGCCCGCCGACCGTTGCCCTTCTAAACCAAGCAGAGACCTGGCGGGCACCCTTCCGCACAAATCGATTGACGCCGCACGGAAACAATGCTATGTATTGAACGCTCGTTCAGTTCGACAAAATCACGAACGGGTTGATAATTACTCGCTGAAGACATTGCGGCAAAGTTGTGCGTCATGACTTCTGAATGGCTGTTTAATTCAGACCTGCCTGCTCGTGTTTGCCTAGAAAATCAAGGAAGGAAATCCGGCGGTAATGTTCATGGATCACAGAGGGGCGTGACCGCAGTCACGAAGCCCGGCTGGCATTGTCGGCTGCCACTGACGACAAAATTCGCACTGTGGGAAGTTCTCCGTGGCTGGCGTTAACGGCGCGTACGGTTTCCAACTGGTGGCTTGCCAGAGCCCATTGAGATCTTGTGTTTTGCCCCCGCTCGAACCGCGCGCAGACGAAGTGGTGGTGGAAATCGCAGGTTGCGGTATCTGTCATACGGATATCGGCTTTGCATTTAACGGAATTTCCACCCGGCATCCACTTCCGCTGATTTTGGGACATGAAATCTCAGGACGGGTTGCAGCCGCGGGAGAGTATTACCTGGAGTGGTTGGGGCAATCGGTGATCGTTCCCGCGGTGATTCCTTGCGGAGCGTGCTCGGCTTGCCGCGCGGGCCGAGTGACCATCTGCCGCCATCAATTCATGCCCGGCAACGATGGGAACGGCGGCTTTGCCACGCATGTCGTGATTCCGGCGCGCGGCCTCTGTCGCGTTCCGCAGACACTGCCGCGATTGCTCACACTGGAAATGCTATCGGTTGTTGCCGATGCCGTGACTACACCCTACGAAGCCATCCGCCGCTCGGGACTGGGGCCCGAAGACGTCGCTGTGATCGTGGGGGCAGGCGGTATTGGAGGATTCGGCGTGCAGATTGCGGCCGCGCTAGGAGCGGCGGTCGTGGCCATAGACATTGACCGAGAACGGCTCGACCTCGCTGCTCAGCATGGCGCCGGTCTGGTTCTGGATGCCAGCTCGACGGATCTGAAGGGTTTGAGGGCTGCGCTGCGTGACTTCAGTAAGGGAAGCGCGCGCGAGGGAATCGGGCTGAAAATATTCGAAATGAGCGGCACACCGTCAGGTCAGGCGACCGCCTTTGGGCTACTGGATCACGGCGGCTACCTGGCCGTTGTCGGCTATACATCCCAATCCGTCGAGGTGCGCCTGTCCAACCTGATGGCGTTCGACGCAACCGCTCGCGGTAACTGGGGATGTCCGCCGGATCAATATCCTGAGGCCTTGCAACTCGTGTTGGATGGCAAAGTCGCTCTAGTCCCGTACGTTGAAATGCACCCGCTGGACGAAGCTCCTGCGATTCTCGAGGCGGTTGCGAAGCATTCACTGCGGCGCCGGGCGATTCTGACTCCCTGCAATCGGTTGAAAGACCACGGAGTGGAGACAACGCGGTGAAAAATCATAATCTGGTCGAAACCTTCGTGCCGGGAAGCATTTTGGTAGAAAGAAAGTCGGTTCGAGACCGCTCTGGAAAGCCGGTCGAAGGGCTGCACAACGTCTGGATCGTCCTTAACAATCCCAAAGAACTCAACAGCTACACCACCAACATGGCGAAGGAATTGATTCTGGCGTTGCGCGAAGCCAGCAATGACCGCGCCGCAGTAGCCGTGGTCCTGACGGGGGCAGGCACGCGGTCCTTCTGCAGCGGTGGAAACACGCGTGAATACGCGGAGGTATATGCCGGCGCGCCCGCCGAATACCGTCAATACATGCGCCTGTTCAACGACATGGTCACGGCCGTGTTGCAATGTGACAAGCCGGTGATCTGCCGCGTGAACGGAATGCGTGTAGGCGGGGGCCAGGAAGTCGGCATGGCGTGCGATTTCTCGATTGCAAGCGACCTCGCAGTTTTCAGCCAGGCCGGGCCGAAGCACGGCTCGGCACCTGACGGCGGAAGCACCGACTTTCTTCCCCTTTATGTAGGGATCGAGCGGGCAATGTACAGCGGAACTCTTTGTGAAACCTGGAGTGCGCACCGTTTCTACTGGCTCGGCGGGCTGACTCAGATCGTTCCAGCATTGAGAATTGGAGAATCTTGGGTGCCGAATCCGCTTGTGGTGACCGACCGCGTCCTCGACGAATATGGACGCCTGGTGCTGGGAGAGTGGAAGACAGGGCAGGCGCGCGAAGAGGGGAAAGTGCTAGCGGACAAAGGCGCCGTTGACCTCTCTCTCCTTGATGAAGCGGTGGAGGAAATGTGCACAAAACTTCTCTATACCATGCCGGACTGCCTGATCAAAACCATCGAAAGCCTTCGCAAGCACAAACTTGAGCACTGGGACAGGAACCGGGAGACGAACCGCGCATGGCTTGCGCTCAACATGATGACGGAAGCAAACGCGGGTTTCCGCGCATTT
>DASPSB010000026.1:0-2242 GCA_035624135.1 Candidatus Acidiferrales bacterium
CCAGCGTACGTACCGGCGGGGTGAAAGCGCGCGAGAAATTGGTGGGTGCCTGCCATGCCTGCGGCAGGCAGGCACCCGCCCTCCACTAAACACACGGACGAGAGGCCCCTCCGGCGCACGCCCGGAAACGCGGGATGCCGACCTCAAGGTCGGCGCTACATGAGAACGCTGCGCGCCGGGTGACACTGCCGGAGACGGTGTGGTAGCATGCGCAGCGATCAGGCATGCCGCCGCAATACATTCCCGTGCTGATCTTTGCGGTTCTGGCAGCGGCGTTTCCGGCGGCCACACTGCTGATTTTTGCGCTCCTCCGGCCATCCTCGGGCGCCATCGGCGCAAAATTGAAGCCCTATGAATGCGGGATCGCGCCGGAGGGCGACGCGCGCGGAAGATACTCCGTGCGCTTCTATATAGTGGCCATTTTGTTCGTAATTTTCGACGTGGAAACGGTGTTCCTGTTTCCGTGGGCGGTGGATTACCGCATCCTGGGAATCTACGGGCTCATCAGCATGTTCGTGTTTCTGGGCATCCTCATTGTTGGGTACGTGTGGCTCTACCGCAAAGGCGCGCTCGATTGGCGGTGAAGCCGCCGACGGCGCCGCAGATCATCCTTCCGGGAGCCAAGGGAATACGGGGTCGCGGGCA
Source organism: Candidatus Acidiferrales bacterium (assembly GCA_035624135.1). Taxonomy (GTDB): domain Bacteria; phylum Acidobacteriota; class Terriglobia; order Acidiferrales; family UBA7541; genus JOPF136. Next base: position 646 of record DASPSB010000026.1, read on the forward strand.
GGTGTGTGGGACGCGAAGCGCGTTGACGGGTTTGGAGGCGTGTGTAACTATCACGAGTTAAATTTTCGGCTGATGGGGCCCGCAGTAAGCGGGCCGGCCAGCCGCCGATCGGATTTCTGACGGGAATGGGAACCGAACCTCCGGAGAAACAACCGCCGTCCGCCTCCGCTGAGGCGGAAAAATCAGCCGCAGCTTCGGCGGACAAGCCCGCTTCGGCGGAGAAGCCTGCCGCCGTATCCCCGGAGAAACCAGCGGTATCCGCCCCCGCGGACAAGCCGGCCACCCCTTCGGGGGAGAAGCCCGCAGCTCCGGCTGCGGCAGCGCCGCCGAAACCTCCTCCCCCGCCTCCAAAACCAAAAGAGGGACCGACCCCGCTCGATAACGATCTGGTGAAACGCTTCAAGGCGAAGTTTGGGGAGGCGGTGCGCGAGGCCTGGCTGGACCGCAAACAATCGATCCTCGTGGTGGACGCGGCGAAGCTACGTCCCATCTGCCAGTACGCGCGCGACCAGGAAAAATTCGACATGCTCACCGATCTGACGGCGGTGGACTGGCCGAAGCGCGAAAAGCGGTTCGAGGTCGTGCTGAACCTCTATTCGTTTCCGAAAAACGAACGGCTGCGGATCAAGGTCCAGGCCGCGGATGGCGAGACGGTGCCCAGCGTCATCAGCGTATGGCCGGCGGCGGGATGGCTGGAGCGCGAGTGCTTCGACATGTTCGGAATCCGCTTTGAGGGCCATGCAGGGCTGAAGCGCATCCTGCTGCCCGACGAGTGGCAGGGCCACCCGCTGCGGAAGGATTACGACATCCTGCAGCAGGACGAAGCCTGGGTGCGCGAAAACATGGGAATCGAGAGCGGGCAATAAGCGATGGACGAGACGCAAAAGACGGCCGAAGCGCTCCCGGTGGAAATGCCCATCCCCGGTGCGGACGAAATCGTGCTGAACATGGGGCCGCAGCACCCTTCGACGCACGGGGTTCTGCGCGTGAAGCTGAAGCTGGACGGCGAGCGGATCGAAGGCTCGGAATGCATCATCGGCTACTTGCACCGCGGAGTGGAGAAAATCGCGGAGCATCGGAGCTACCAGCAGTTCGCGCCGTACGTGGACCGGATGGATTACGTGGCGGCGGTTTCGAACGGCCTGGGGTACTGCGAGGCGGTGGAGAAACTGCTGGGCGCGGAGGCGCCGCCGCGCGCGAAGGTGGTGCGCACGATTCTGACCGAACTGCAGCGGATTGCAAGCCATCTGCTGTGGCTGGGAACGCACGCGCTGGACATCGGTGCGCTCACGCCGGTGTTCTACTGCCTTCGCGAACGCGAAGAAATCCTGAAGATATTCGAGAAATATTGCGGGGCGCGGCTGACCACGCACTCGTTCCGCATCGGCGGGCTACAGTACGAGACGTACGACGGATTCGAGCACGACGTAAAGCGGTTCTGCGACGACTTCGAAACGAAAGTGGAAGAGTACGAGCAGCTTTTGACGGGCAACCGAATCTGGGTGGGCCGCACGAAGGGAATCGGGATCCTGACAGGCGAGCAGGCCATAGCGCTGGGAGTGACCGGGCCGCCGCTGAGGGCGAGCGGAGTGAAATG
>DASPSB010000063.1:0-7399 GCA_035624135.1 Candidatus Acidiferrales bacterium
GCCGATGCCGTGGAGCTTTTCGATTTCGAGCGGGGCGAGAAATTCCTCCTCGATGCCCGGCGGGACAATCAGAAAGCCGCGCGGGCGGCGAAGGCGCGAGGCGATGGCGGCGACGAGTTTGGTGGTGCCGGCGCCGAGAGAAACGCCGAGGCCGGTCGCGTCCAGAACGCGCTCCGGAATGCGCCGGAGCGTGAGGGTGAGGTTGGGATAGAGCCGCTAGGTGCCGGCGAAATCGAGATAGAAATCGTCGAGCGCGGCGGTTTCCACGGCGGGAGTGAAATCGTCGAGCACGCGGCGGATGCGGGCGGCGTAGTCGGCGTAATTTTCGTAGCGGCCGGGGACGAGGATAGCGTCGGGACAGATGCGGCGGGCATCGCGGATGGACATGGCGGTGCGGACGCCGCGGGATTTGGCTTCGTAGCTGGCGGAAGCGACGCAGCCACGGCCAACGAGCACGGGACGGCCGCGGAGACGCGGGTCGAGGAGCTGCTCGACGGAGGCGAAGAAGGCGTCCACGTCCACGTGGACGATATCGGGACGACGAATGGTCATGGCGAATCCAGCGGGGTAGTACCCTTCAACTCGAAGACTCGCTCAGGGTCAGCATCCTGGTCGGATGCTGACGGGAGGGCGGAGAGGCGGGAAGATTTCCCGGCGACGGCGAGCCTTGGAGAGTCCTGGACGGACAATGGGGCGCGGCGTCGCCGGGATCCCGTTTCTCTACCCGTGCGCAGTATAGGCGAATAAAAAGCGAAAAGTCAAGAGACCTTATAGGGGCTTCCCGCGAGCCGGTTGCCCCTTTAGAAGGAATGTTTTTGGATATTTGCCGTGGCCACAGATCTTGAATGACCCGAAATCCTTGTACCACGCACCCTCGGGAGCTTCAGGTTCGGAGTCGCGCCAGCGCTTGAGCCGGAAAAGGTCATCGGCGGTAATTTGGCGTTCTTCGAGACGATCGAACAGATGTTGGCGGAGGGCCGGAGGGAGGTTGGTCCATTCAATCTTCGGCATCACTCACCGAAAGTCATGCGCGCGAGTTCCTTTTTAATGCGCTGCCGTTCGGCGGGATCGGGAGATTCCGTGAGGCGGTGCGCGAGCGCGAAGAAGCGCTCTTTTTCGGTTTCTTTGGACTGGAGGCCAGCCTCGATCAAATCCACGAGGACGCGGTTTGCGCTGGCCTTACGGGTTCTGGCAATGGCACGGACACGCGACGCGACGCGGGTGGGGAGCGAGACGCTTTGACGCACAAGTCTTTGAGATTTCGCCATGGCCTGAATTTTACACCATATTGCAGCAGAATGCACCAGCCCCTTCCATGATTTGATGGCACTAGAAGGCGCTTTGTTCGGAGTAGAATCGAGCGGCGAAAAGGCGTATGCAGAACGGTTTTGGACGGGGGACATGGCTGGCAACATCTTGATCGTGGACGATGACCGGCTGACGCGCGTGATGCTGAGCACGATCCTGGAAGGCGGCGGCCACGGCGTGACGGCGGCGGCGGACGGAGAAGAAGCGCTGCGACTGGCGGGGAAAACGCATTTCGATTTGGTGCTGCTGGACATCTGGATGCCGGGGATGGGCGGGCTCGAAGCGCTGGACAAGCTGCGTGCGCTGGAGCCGCCGCCGCGGGTGATCGTTCTGACTTCGGACGAGACGCCCGAAACGCTGCTCGCCGCGGTGCGCGGGCAGGCCAGCCGGTATCTGACCAAGCCGATCGAAGCCGAGGGCCTGCTCGAAGTGGTGGCGGAAGAACTGGAAACGCCGGAGCGGCCGCACATCGAACTGCTTTCCGGGCGGCCGGATTGGGTGGAACTGGAAGTGCCCTGCCGGTTGGAGGTGGTGGACCAGATCCAGAACATCCTGGGGCAATTGGCGGCGAACCTGAACGAAGAAGTACGACGGTCGGTTGGGCAAGCATTCCGGGAGCTGCTGTCGAATGCGATCGAATGGGGCGGGGCGCTCGATCCGGAACGGAAGGTGCGGATTTCCTACCTGCACATGAGGCGGCTGATCCTATACCGGATCTCGGACCCTGGGTCGGGCTTCCGGTTTGAGGATTTGAGCCACGCAGCGGTGGGCTATCCGGCGGACCAGCCGCTGGCCCATGTGGGTCCGCGCGAGGCAAAAGGGTTGCGGCCGGGGGGATTCGGGGTACTGCTGGCGCGGGCGCTGGTGGACGAATTGATTTACAACGAGGCGCAGAATGAAGTGGTGTTTGTGAAGTATCTGGATTGAAAGGCAGCAATAGAAAGTCGAAAAACCGAAAACGGAAAAACGGCCGAGACCCTAGCGGGGCTGCGCGGCGAGCCAGGAGGAAAGCCCGTCGCTCACCGCGGTAAATTCCTCTTTTACCTGAGCGGCAGAGATATCGGCTTCGGCGAGATTGTGGGAGCGGGCCAGGCCTTCGAGGTGGGCGGCCGCGTCGGTAGCGGTGCGGGCGCCGAGCGCGGCGGCAGAGCCTTTCAGTCCGTGGGCGGCCATGGCCAGCGCGCTCGAATCCTGCGCGGCAAGCGCGATGGAGAGCGCAGAGAGTTTTGCCGGCGTGTCCTCGAGAAATACACGAACGACCTCGCGAAGCAATTTTTCATCTCCACCGACGATGCGGCGAAGCGCAGTAACTTGCGGCGGATCCGAGGCGGCGCCGGGCGCAGGCGTCTTTGCGCTGGCTGCGGCGGGTTCGGGCGCCGGGGGAGGCGCCACTTCCGAGGCAGGGCGGGTGACGCGGACGAGAGCGTCGAGCAGGGCAGAGGTTTCGACGGGTTTGGTGAGGTAGGCGTCCATGCCTGCGGCCAGGCAGCGCTCGCGATCTTCTTTTAGGGCGTGAGCGGTGAAGGCGACGATGGGAGTGCGATGGTGGGTGCCGCGTTCTCGGGAGCGGATGGCGCGCGTGGTTTCGATGCCGTCGAGGCCGGGCATTTGGACGTCCATCAGGATGGCGTCGAAGGGCTCGCGCGCGACGGCTTCGAGACCGCGGACACCGTTTTCGGCAACTACAACGGTATGACCCTCGCGCTCAAGCAGCCGCCGGGTGACCGTCTGATTCACCGGATTATCCTCGATGAGCAGGATGTGCAGAGCGCGCTCGCCGGGCGGCACAGGACGAGCCGGAGGAGGCAGGGGAACGATGCGGTGTGTCCCGCTGCTGCTGGTCGGAGCCTGAAGGGCCTGCTGCATGGCGTCGAACAGAGCGGATTCGCGAATGGGCTTGCTGATGCCGACGGCAATTCCGAGCGCGCCGCGGCGGGCCTCGGTTTCCGTCATTCCGGGGACGGTCATAAGAACGATGGGGCACTTGCGCCATTTGGGAGGAAGCGAGAGCGCGCGGATGCGTTCGGCAACGGCGAAGCCGTCGAGATCGGGCATTTGCGCGTCGAGCAGGATGAGGTCGTAGGAACGTCCCACCTTCGCCGCAGTTTCCATGGCTTTGACGGCAGCGCGGCCTCCCGGCTGGGATTCGGCCTTCATGCCGCGGCGAGCGAGAAGTTCGGCGAGCGTGTCGCGCTGCGTGCGGTTGTCGTCAACGATGAGGATGGACAGCCCGCGGAGTTTTTCCTGCTCGGTGGGGATAGGAGGGCCGGTGCGGCGGCCGCGCACCGGGATGGTGAAATGAAACGTGCTGCCGCGGTTGGGCGCGCTTTCCACCCACATTTGGCCGCCCATCAATTCTACGAGCTCCTTGGAAATGGCCAAGCCGAGGCCGGTGCCGCCGTACTTGCGGTGGGTGGAGCTGTCCGCCTGGGTGAAAGGGTCGAAGAGGATGGCGAGTTTTGCCGGAGGGACGCCGATGCCGGAGTCGGCCACGGAGAAATGGATGAGGGTATCGAATTCGCGGCACAGATCCACGAAGGCGCGGAGAGTGACTTCGCCGCGTTCGGTGAATTTGATGGCGTTGCCGACGAGATTGGTGAGGATCTGGCGGAGGCGGACGACGTCCGCGCTGACCATCTCGGGCACGTCAGGGCCGGTCTGGAGGATCAGCTCGAGGTTCTTTTGATAGGCACGGAGGCCGAAGGTGCGCAGGACGTCGGCGAGCGTTTCGCGCAATGGGAAATTAATGGTGTACAGCTCGAGCTTGTGCGCCTCGATGCGCGAGAAATCGAGCACGTCGTTCATCAGGGCGAGCAGAGTACGGCCGGCATCCTGCACCGCAGTGACGTATTCGCGCTGATCGGGTGAGAGCGAGGTGCCGAGAGCGAGTTCGGTCATGCCGAGGATGGCGTTGAGCGGGGTGCGGATTTCGTGGCTGATGTTGGCGAGGAATTCCGTCTTGGTGCGGCTGGCATCCTCGGCCGCTTCGCGCGCGGCGATCAAATCCTCCTCGTAGCGTTTGCGCTCGGTGAGGTCCTTGGAGACGGCGAGGAAGCCGGAGATGTCGTTGTTGGAGTCGTGCAGGGGAGTAACAGCCAGTTTGGCAGGCACGTGGCTGCCGTCTTTGCGCACATGAGTCCACTGGCGCTCTTCATGGATGCCTTCGCGGGCCAGTTCGGCAAAATAACCCAGGCCGCGAATTTCTTTTCCGAGCCGGCGGCCGAGTTCGGCCGCGCGCTCTTCGACTTCGCCGGCGAGGAGAAAATTGAGCGGCGACTTTTTTCCAATCACTTCGTCGGCGGACCAGCCCAGCAGGCGTTCCGCGCCAGGATTGAACAGCGTTATGGTGCCCTTGGGATTGGTGGCCAGGATGGCGACCGTGGTGGCGGAGCGAAGCACCGCGGCGAGCTTTTCCTGCGTGCCAGCCAGCTCGCCGTAGGTGCGGACGAGCTTGAGCATGTTGCGGCGCAGATCGAGCTGCACGTTGACCTGCCGGCCGAGCACGCGGAGGGCCTCCTGCTGGTCGGGCGTGAGCTGGCGGGGCACGCGATCCATGACACAGAGAGTGCCCAAGGCGTGGCCTTCCGCGGAGACGAGCGGCATGCCGGCATAGAAGCGGACGTGGGCCGGACCGGTGACAAACGGATTGTCGGCGAAGCGCGCGTCCGCGCTGGCGTCAGGAACAACCATCAGGTCGCGGCCGGCGATGGCGTGGGCGCAGAGGGCGACGTCGCGCGGGGTCTGCTCGACTTCCACGCCGATTCTCGATTTAAACCACTGGCGATCCGCGTCGATCAGAGTAACTCCGGCGTACGGGGTCCGGGCGATATAGCTGGCCAAGCGTGCGAGGTCGTCGAGTTCCGGTTCGGGAGCCGTGTCGAGGATGCCGTACTGCGCGAGGATTTCCAGGCGCTGGAGTTCATCGGGGAGGGTTGGGGGTTTCATCGGCGTGCGATGGAGCGATTCGAGGGGGAACATGATACTCCGAAAGTAGGAGGCAGGGAGGCAGGGAACAGGGAGGCAAGGAAGCAGGGAAGTAGGTAGCGAGGTGGGAAAGAGCTACTTCCACTCGAGGTCGGCGACAGCTTGCTGGAGGCGGGCGACGATGGATTCCTCGGAATCTACGGGGGCGAAGCGGAGCGGAGCGCCAATGCTGAGCCGGACGACCCCCGGGCGGGCCATGTGTTTTCCCGCGACCCGCAATTCATACAGGCCATCGATGCGGACCGGCACCACAGGGAGATTCAGGCGCTTGGCGAGCAGGCCGATTCCGGCGCGGAAGGGGGAGAGTTTTCCATCCGGAGTGCGACGGCCCTCCGGAAAAATGAGCACACTGTAGCCCCGGTCCACGGATGCACCCGCATAGGCAAAACTCGCGCGGAAGCCGGAATGTTCCGGCAGCGGAAAGACGTCGAACAGCGCGACGATCAGGAAATATTCCAGCCGGTCGAGCCATCCGCGGAGGAAACCGGTGCGCGGCGGAGGGTTGCGCATGTCGCGAAGGCGCTCGCCGAGCATGGCCATGGCGAGCCGGTGGCGCAGACTGGGCGGGAGCGCAGCGAGAACGAAACCGATATCGATTTCGGTGATGTGATTGGAAATGACCAGCACAGGCCCGCGAAGGCCGCGCAAGTGCTGGCGGCCGCGCAGGCGAGGATGCGCGAGAAATTGTGTAGCGGGCCAGACGAAGAGGTAATAGACGGCCACGCGGATGGCTTGCTGCCATGCCTGTTGCGTCCAGGCCGGATAGACGTAGGGTCGCCCTTCGGCGGGCTTCTGTTCGAGAAGATGGCCAAGATCGGCGACGGTGGTTGCCTCGCTGATGCTTGCGTCGCTCAATTCAGTTTGGTAGCGATCTTCGATTGCGGAGATGAGTTCGACGCGCTCGAGCGAATTGAGGCCCAGGTCGCGATCGAGCGTAGCGCCGGGGGCGAGGGCCTGAGGAGTGCGGCCGGTGACGCGGGCGACCAGCTCGGCAAGCGGGCCCGCGACGCTTGGCGCTGCTGCGCCGGCTTTTTCCTGGGCAAGAATGCGTTCGAGGATGAGGTTGGTGCGGGGCTTCTGCGTGCCTGTGCGCGGGAAATCTTCGTCGGGCCAGATGCGCCAGTGGCGGATGCGTTGGTGCGCGCCCAGATTGTCGTTCGCGCGCTGGACCGCGACGGCGGCGAGTGGCTCGGGGCTGGATGCGGCGGCCGCACCCGAGTGGATCAGCAAGACGGCGCAGGCTTCGGCGTTTTTATCGCGCGGCAAGGCAATCACGACACAGTCGCGCACCTCGGGTTGCGCCTTCAGCGCCGCTTCCAGGTCCTCGGGATGGACCTTCATGCCTTCCGGCGTGACGATGACGTTCTTTTCGCGTCCTTTGAAAAAAAGATTTCCTTGGGCGTCGAGCGCTCCCACGTCTCCGGTATGCAACCAGCCGCCCTCGGTGGCGGGCTGAAACTCGCCACCCTGCCAATAGCCCGCGGCCACACTGTCGCCGCGCACAAGAATCTCGCCGGATTCCGAGAGGCGCAGTTCGCGGCCGGGAAGCACTTTCCCGATGGAGCCTTGGGAGCGCCGGAAGGGATGATTCACGCTGATGAGCGAAGTGGTTTCGGTGAGCCCGTAGCCCTGAATGACGACAAAAGAGAGGCGGCGCCAGAATTCCTCCGTTTCCGCGTCCAGAGCGGCGCCACCGGAAATGAAGGCCCAGAACTTCCACCCAAACTCATTGTGGATGCGGCGGAAGCGCCACCAGCGGCGGGCGAAATGGATGTTACCGGCCGCCCAGGCAAGATTGCTTCGGAATTTTTCGCCGCGGCTGGTTGTGGATTCGGCGGCTTCGATGCGCGAACGGAGCGACTCGAGCATGCGAGGGACGGCGATGAGCACGGAGACGCGTTCACGATGGATGACGCGGGTCACGTCGGCAGGGTTCAGCGTGTCGTGAAAAAGCACCGTCCCGCCGAGCAGCGGAGGCACCCAAATGCCCATGAATTGGCCGAAAACGTGGCTGAGCGGGAGCAGATCGAGAAAACGCAAAGGATGCACGAGCCATTCGTATTTGAGATAGGTGCGAATCTCCGCTTCGAGGGGCTCGAGGTTGGCG
>DASPSB010000083.1:0-2410 GCA_035624135.1 Candidatus Acidiferrales bacterium
AGACCCGGTCGAGTACCAGCTTCGCGGGGTCACCCAGATCCCCGTCAATGAAAAGCGCGGCTTGACCTTCGCTCGCGGCCTCAGGTCGATCCTGCGGCATGATCCGGACAAGATCATGGTGGGCGAAATTCGCGACAAGGAAACGGCCGAGATCGCCATCCAATCGGCGCTCACCGGCCACCTGGTTTTCACCACCGTGCACGCCAACAACGTCGTGGACGTGATCGGCCGCTTCATCAACATGGGTGTCGAGCCCTACAATTTCGTTTCCGCGCTCAACTGCATCCTCGCCCAGCGTCTGGTTCGCTTGGTCTGTCCGGCTTGCGCTCGTCCCGTTTCCGTTTCTGCCGCCGTGCTCGAAGAGAACGCCATGGACCCCAAGCAGTGGAAGGACGTGGTGTTCCGCGAGGGCGCCGGATGCCTGGAATGTTCGGGCACAGGTTTCCGCGGCCGCACGGCCATTCACGAACTGCTGGACCTCTCCGACCGCATTCGCGAAATGATTGTGGACCGCCGCCCAACCAGCGAAATCAAGCGCGCCGCGCGCGAAGAGGGCATGACCTTCCTGCGCGATTCGGCCCTGGCGCGCGTTCGCGTCGGCCTTACCACGCTGCGCGAGATCAACAAGGTGACCTTCATTGACTAGCCAGCCGACGATCACTGCCGAGCCCCGTCCTGCAGGCCCGCTGGCCCGCTTCGTCCGCTGGCTGGGAGACCCGCCCCATCCTCACTTGGTGTGTGAAGTGAGCACCGCGGGAGTGGCAGCGGGTCGCCTGGCGGGCCGGGGCAAGCGTGCCTTCGAAAGTCATGCGTTTGAGGCCCTGCCGCCGGGGGCCGTCGTACCCTCGCCGGTGGAATTGAACCTGGCTGACCCCGCCGCAGTGGGCGATGTCGTTGAGCGCGTGCTTGCGCGCGTCGGCGGGCACGGTACCGAGTTCGCGTTGATCATTCCAGACGAGGTCGTGCGCGTGTTCTTGCTTCAGTTCGAATCATTTCCCAAGAGCGCCGCAGAGGCTGTGCCCCTGCTCCGCTTTCGGCTGCGCAAGAGCGTCCCGTTCGAGACGGAAGAATCGAGCGTTTCTTATTCGCTTCAGCCGGCCGGACCGCCTGCCGCTCCCATCGCATCCGTTCACGTACTTGCTGCCATTGCGCGGCAGAAGATCATTCGCCAGTACGAAGAATTGCTGGAGGCGCGACACAGGCGCGTGGGCACTGTGCTCAGCTCTACGCTTGCAGCATTGCCGCTCGTGGACGATTCGCGGCCTGCGCTCCTCGCGCGACTGGCGGGCAACACGCTCAGTACCGCGATTGTCCGCTCCGGTGCGCTCGCCGTGTACCGCTGCACCGCGCTCCATCTGGCCGGAGGATCCCTCTCGCCACAGAATTTGCTGGACGAGATCTATCCCTCGATCGCCTACTTTCAGGACACCTGGGGCGAGCTCGTCGGGGAGGTCCGTCTAGCCGGATTCGGCTCGAGCACGGAAGAATTTCGGGGCCACCTCGAGAACGAACTGCACTGTAAGGTCTTGCCGGTGATTGCTTCCGCGGCCCTCGAAGTCCGCCCGGCGGGCGAGGAGCGCGCCCAGGTGGATCGTTTCATGGAAGCTGCCGTGGGCTGGATGCTGCACGGAAAGCTGTAACATCGGCGGCACCGGGGACACACCGGCTTCGCGGCCTGTTTGTCTGTCCGTCGAGTGGTTTGGGATGGAGCAGAGTTCAATTCTTCAGGGAGGCGGTTCACTATTCGAACGCGGCTGAATCTGGCCAGTTCCCCGGTCCAGAACCACCGGCGATTCTTCGCCGTTGCGCTCGCTGTTGGAGTGCCTGCTCTTGTTCTGTTCGCCGGGCTGTGGCTAAGGCTGGTCCGTGACCGCGCCTCCACCAGTGAGCGACGCGTTCAGGTTGAGCGCCTGCAAACGGACATCGCGGGATTGCGCTCCCAGCGCGCCGACCTGGAGACATTTTTCTCCGACCCATCGACGCGCCTGGTCACCCAGCAGGCTGCCTTTCTGAACGAAATCATCGACCAGCGCAGTTTTCCCTGGACGCAGTTTTTTCTGGACCTTGAGCATCACCTGCCCGCCGGCGTCCGTGTCCTCACGCTTTCCCCCTCGCTTTCCGGCGGCGAGGTTCGCGTCAAGATGCGCGTCGGCGCGCTCAGCGACAAAAGCAAACTCGATTTCCTCAAGTCCCTGGAGGAGGCCAAGGAATTCTCCGGCCTCGAACTCGTCGCCGAAACCCGTCCGGGCAAGAGCACGGAAGACAACGACGTCGTGCAGTTGGATCTCGAGGCCAACTACCACGTCGTTCTTCCCGCGCGTAAGGGCGGCCAATCCGGAGGCGGGCATTGAACCGTCCAGTCGAAACAGTCAAGCGCTGGGTGCTTCGCGGCTTGGTCGCCCTCCTGCTC
>DASPSB010000095.1:0-6503 GCA_035624135.1 Candidatus Acidiferrales bacterium
GGGAGCGTGTCCGGCTGTGAAACACTGGCGCGAACGCCCGCCCGTTCAATCTGCGGCCGGGCCAAAGCCAGCACTTCCCCAACGAGTTCGGAAAGGGCCGTTTCTTCCAAGTGCAGCTCGACCGGCTTGGTGAAATCGAGGTAACGCTTTACGACGCGGTCCAAACGGTCGATTTCCGTGTCTAGAACCTTTACCGCTGCCTTCGCCGCCTCGGGGTCCGATGGAAGGCTCTCGCGCAAGTTCTCGAGCCAGAGCCGCATGGAATTCAGCGGATTTTTCACCTCGTGCGCGACGCCTGCGGTCACGCGCGCTAGGGCGGACATGCGCTCGGAGACTTCCAGCTCCGAATCCAGCCGGTCGAGCGAATCGAGGTCCCGCAGGGTAACCAGCGCTCCCATGCGTGTCCCTCCCTCGGCAATCTCGCGCACGCTCGCGCGCACCCGTTGCGGCCCGCCGCCGCCGTTCAGCGCCACTTCCACCTTTTCGACAGCGTGCAATCGGCCATCAGCCAGTCCCAGCGCGCGCCCGAGCGGCTGGTCGGCGGGAAACACCTGAGCGGCGGTGCGCCCGATCAGGTCTTGCGGTTTTTGCCCCACAAATTTTTCCACCGCGGGCGTGGCCAGCACCGCTTGTCCCGTGGCCGAAAATACGAGCACACCCTCATCCATCCCCGCGGTGAGCGCGCTCAGGTTTTCGCGCAGCCCGCTGAAAATGGCGCGCACGCCGCGCAGTTGCTGCCCGATCTCGCTGATTTTCGTGCTCACCTGGCCCAGTTCGTCGCCGGAGCGCAGTGGCTGCGCGTCGAATTGTCCTAGGGCGATGCGGTCGAGCTGCGCGGTAATCTTCTGGAGCGGAGCCAGCGTGATGCTGCTGATCAAGGCGGCGAGGAGCGCGGAGAACAGCACGCCCACCAGGGCGAATTGGCTGGCCGCGCGCAGCGTGGGAGAAATTTCGTTGCGAAGCAGCGCCGAGTTGAGCCCTACGCGGATCTCTCCGAACGGCCTCGCTCCCAGGTTGAACGGCAGAGAGATCTCATAAATGCGCGGGGGTCCGTACAACACGCGGAGCTGTTCGAGAAAATCGAACTGCATCAGCGTATCGAGACGCGCCCGGGGCAGACGCAAGTGTCCGGCCAGCTCCGGATCGCTCGACACCAGCGCGACGCTCGCCTGGTCCACGATGGTCACTTCGTAGATGGAGGGGGAATAGCCCACCGCCGCGGCCAGCGCGGCAGTCATTCGCGAGTCGCGCTGCAGCACGTCGCGGACGTAGGTCTCCATGTCTGCGTCGCTCTCCGACGCAGGGGCCAAGCCGCGGGCCGCCGCGTCCTCCAGCGAGTGCTGCGCCTCGTCAAAGATGAGCTGGCCGACGTAATGCGCGCGGTCGCCCAAATTGCGGAAGGTTTGCCGCACTAGGGCGGCCACGGACACCACTGAGACCAGCGCGACTACCGTGAAGACGAGCAGCGCCGTGGTAAGCGTGAACTTAGTCTTCAGGCGCAGCCGCATTGTCGTTTTCCTGGCTGGCGTATTCCTTCAATTTGTTATGGAGTGTTTTCAAGCTGATGCCCAGCAGTTCGGCGGCGCGCGTTTTGTTGTTGCTGGTGGTTATCAGCGTCTGGCGGATCAGTTCGCGTTCGACCTGCTCCACGGTCACACCCGGAGGAAAACGCAGCCCGCCCAGGGAACCCGGCGCCGCCGTGGCCCGGCCGAATTGGGAAGGAAGGTTTTGGCGGCCGACAGTGTCGCCCAGGGCCACAATCACAGCGTGTTCCAGAACGTTGCGCAGCTCGCGAACGTTTCCCGGCCAGCTATGCGCGCGCAGGGCTTCCATTACTTCGGCACTCACGCCGCGCATGGGTTTGCCGTGTTTCGCGCCTACATCCGCCAGGATGGCGTCGACCAGCGCGGGCAAATCCTCTTTTCGCGCGCGCAGCGGCGGCAAATGAATGTGAAAGACGTTCAGCCGGAAGTAGAGGTCTTGCCGGAGCTGCCCCTGGGCCACGGCTTGCTCCGGATCCTTATTCGTGGCCGCGAGCACGCGCACGTCCACCGGCGTCTCCGACTTTCCTCCCAATCTCCGCACCTTACGGTCCTCCAGCACCCGCAGCAGTTTGGCCTGCGTTCCCATCGGCATTTCGCCAATTTCATCGAGCAGCAGCGTGCCTCCATCGGCCAGCTCAAAGCAGCCGAGCCTGCGTTCCGCAGCCCCCGTGAACGCACCCTTCTCGTGGCCGAAAATTTCGCTCTCCATCAGCGACTCGGGAATTGCGGAGCAGTTGATGGCCACAAAGGGTCCTTCGGGGCGCGGCGACAACCGATGGAGCGCGCGGGCCACCACTTCCTTGCCCGATCCGGTTTCCCCGGTAATCAGAACGGAGGCGGTGGAGGGCGCGGCCTGCTCGACCGCCAGGCTGACTTCACGCATCGCCTTCGATGTGCCCACGAGTTCGCTCAGGCGCCCGGTCGCGCGCAGTTCGCGCGTGAGCGCCGCCACCTGCCGGCGATCCCGCACGCGGCCGAGCGCCCGGTCCAGTAGCGCGCGCAACACCTGCGGTTTCAGCGGCTTTTCGATGTACCAGAACGCGCCGGACTCGATGGCCTGTACCGCTCGTTCCTCGCTCCCTTTGCCGGTGATCAGGATGGCGGGGACCTCGGCCAGCGCGTCTCCGAGTGCGCGCAGGAAATCCAGGCCGTTCATTCCCGGCAGCTCCACGTCGGCAATCACCACCGCGGGATGAAAGGTGAGGAACGCCCCGAGCCCATCCTCTGCACTCTCGACGCCCAGGACATCGCAGCCCCACTTGCGGAGCAGGGCCTCGTAGCCCTTGCGCGCGTTTTCCTCATCCTCGACAATGAGGATTCGTCCGGTCGTGGGCGCGTTATCGGTCATACTCACGTAAAGCTTAGGCATGGGTGATGCTGGCTTGCAATGATTCTCTTTATTTTGCCGTACGCGCCCATGTGCGAGAGGAACTGCGGTCGATCGGCCGCCCACCGGCAGAGCAGGGCGGTTCCTGGCGGGCAGGGGACTCCTCTGGAAAGCCGCCATTAGCCCTCACACTAACCGGACGAAAAATGTAGTTGGCGGTTCGCCCCGTGTTGACTAGAATCTGCCCTGTACTCTACGGGCCGGGGGTGTGTCGCTTCCCACAGGGCCCAGCCATCTAGAACAGATTCGCAGGAGCCGGTCCTTTGCGGCGGGGGTCCAGGACCGATTCCGTGCCAGAAGTACTGCGCGTCTGCGGCGGAATGTGGAGGAGGGATTCATGAGACTGCTCGCGCTACCTGCGGCAGGACTAACCTTGGGCTTGCTGCTGGCCCTCCCGGCATGGGCGTCAGAGGACGACACGCCGAAGTCGGACCCGCCGGCAAACAAAGCAGCCACGACCGATAAATCGAAGGCCGACGCAAACTCGAAGGACAACTCCGCGCCCGTGGCCGCTGCGGATGGGGCAGGTGCCGTCGCCTTGAGTGCGGCCGCATCAGCTAATCCTGCTCCTGCGCCGGGCCCTCCGCCCCCAGAGGTTTCACCTGCAAACGCGCCAGTCGATCCCGTTACTCCGCTCATCGGCGAGCGGGGAACGACATACTCGCTGGAATCGGGCGAAACACTGGGACGCCACGTGGTGGGATTCAGCTTTGGTGTGGATAAGTTCTCGCGCGCGCCGGGCGACGTCACGGTGCTCGACACGGATCTCGATCTGGCCGTGGGAATCACCGACCGGTTTTCCGCCTTCGTGGAATTCAGTCCCTACGATCATATTCACGCCGGGAGGCCCACCGAACTCAGCCTGAACCCCACACTGGCCGGCTGCCCGCTGGTTCCGCTGCACGGCAGCACCCAGCCGACGATCTACCACTTTATTGATTGCGGCGCGGGGACGGCAGGCGCTGCGTACGTCGAGGACTATCCCTTTGCCAGTCACAATGGCGGCGGCGTGGGCACATTTGAGTTTGGCTTCAAGTACAACCTTCTCTCGCAGACCCGCTCGAGCCCGATCGCGCTCGCGGTCCGCACCGACTTCATCATTCCCACGGTCACCGGGCTGAGCGACCTCCTCAATAACGAAGTGCAGAACGGCGCGTTCAACTTCCAGGTGATGGTGGCAGCGAGCAGGCGGTTTGGCGGCACACTCGAGGCTACTCTCAACTTGCCCGTGTACATCACCCTCGATCCGCGCTCGGGCGGCGTGGCTTTGCTCAACCAGGCCAAGCAGTTCCGGCCCGGCTTCGGCTTTGCCGTGTTCCCTCAGAAGAGGATCCAGCTAATCTCCGAATATACAGGCGTGATTTTCTTCGGTCAGGCCACGCAGAACACGACCTTCGGTCCGCGCGACCCGGTGGGAGGGGTTTACGGCGTCCGACTGTACCCGTGGCCTTGGTTCGTAATCGATCTCGGTTATCGTTCCGAATTCGGACTCAACCAGATTACCGATCGCAACGGCTTTGTGATTCGCGCAGGAACTGCGTTTGTGCCTGCAAAGAAGCTTCCGCCTCCCCTGACGCTGGAGTGCGGCGTGGCTGTCGCGGAGCCCAGTTCGGTCGAGGCTACCACCGGCGCGCCCGTGAACATCACTACCCGGGCCGCGGCCAGCGACAACGGTCCGGTTTCCTACAGCTACGATGTTTCCGGAGGACGTATCGTAGGCAGCGGTTCGCAGGTGCGGTGGGACTACACCGGGCTGCCCGCGGGGACCTACACGATCAGTCCGAAGGCGAGCAGCGGCAAATTGAGCGCTGCGTGTCCATCGGCCACGGTAACGCTCACCGTTGCGCCGCCCGCACCGCGCTTGGTTTGTTCAGCCAATCCCACGACGCCTGTATACGCCGGTGAGTATGTGGACGTCAGCGCCACGGCCACCGACGCAAAGGGCAATGCGCTGCCTTATCCCGTTACCTATCAGTGGAGGGCCAGCGGCGGGACTGTGGAAGGCTCCGGCGCCAACGTGCGCCTGAACACCACCGGCGTTTCCTCAGGCGGCTATACCGTCACTGCGCGCGCGGAAGGCAAAGGCGGAGTCGCGGATTGCAGCGCACCGGTGACGATCAAGAGCATCGAGCCGGCGCGCGAGATTGCGCGCTGCACGTTCAAGAAGTTCAGCGCCAGCGTCACCAACGCCTGCAAGAATCCTCCGCTCGACGGCGTGCCGCCGCGCTTCCAGCAGTTCCCAGGCGCCACGCTGGTGATCGAGGCCACTGCGGATCCGTCGGAGACGCATGAGGCGGCCTCCAAAGCCATGCAAACCAAGGGCAAGGCGAAACTTACGCCGGATCAATTGGCCAAAGACCGCGCACAAAACGTGAAGAACGACCTGGTGAAGCGCCTCGGCCTGCCCGACTCCGCCATCGAGACGCACTCGACAGTGGGCAAGAAGGGCGGCGGCGATGCGAACCAGACCATGACCATCACGCTTGTTCCACAGGGCGCCAAGTACGAGCCCAAGAACCAGTAGGACTCATCAAACTCTCCAGGAGCGAGGCCGGTTAATCGGCTGGCCTCGCATCCTTTCCGCAATGACGCCTCCTTCTCAGTTGCGCGCCTCACTGCTCATCGGCCTGCTCGCGCTGTTCCTTTTGTCCCCCCCGCTTGCGTTAGCCGAGGGCGGGCCGGTATGGCGGCCCATGGGCCCGCCCGGCGGCGACGTAATCTCGCTGGTCCAGGCGCCGTCCTCCCCGGCACGGCTCTATCACGGGACGGTGGATGGCCATATCTTTTCGTCGGGGGATGAAGGACGGC
The DNA here is from genome assembly GCA_035624135.1 of Candidatus Acidiferrales bacterium. Taxonomy (GTDB): domain Bacteria; phylum Acidobacteriota; class Terriglobia; order Acidiferrales; family UBA7541; genus JOPF136. The sequence continues at coordinate 5,740 of DASPSB010000095.1, forward strand.
AGTGGGAACTGGTGGGCCGTCCCGGCGTGCGCGCCGATCTTGTGGTGCAGTCGTTGGCCGTTGATCCCCGTGACGCGCGCGTTCTGTATGCCGCAGGTTGGACGCTCGACCCGGCGGCGGGCGGGGGCATTTTTCGTTCGAGCGACGGCGGAGTTTCCTGGCAGGCCGCCGGCCTCGCGGGCCATGCCGTGCGCGCCATCGCGCTCGCGCCCTCCGCGCCAGACACGATTGTCGCGGGCGCGCTCGACGGCGTCTATGGCTCGCTCGATGCGGGCCGCCACTGGGAGCGTATTTCCCCGGAGGGGCATGAGGATCTGCACGACCTCGATTCCGTGGCCGTTGATCCGCACCATCCCGAGATCATCTACGTGGGCACCAGCCACCTGCCCTGGAAAACGACGGACGGCGGCCGCCACTGGACCTCCATCCACGAGGGCATGATCGACGATTCCGACGTGATGAGCATTGTGGTGGACCGCACCCATCCGGCGCGTATATTCGCCAGTGCCTGCTCGGGAATTTATCGCAGCGAGAATGCGGGCGCCCTCTGGCGAAAAATCGGAGGCATTCCCAATACCGCGCGGCGCACGCACGTGATCCGCCAGGATCCGCGCCGTCCTCAGATTCTGTTTGCGGGAACGACGGAGGGACTCTGGAGGTCCATGGATGGCGGAGCATCCTGGCACCGCGTGACGCCCGCGGATTGGAGCGTCAATGGGCTGGTGGTCAGCGAAGCCACATCTGGCCGCTTGATTGTTGGCACG
>DASPSB010000140.1:0-4111 GCA_035624135.1 Candidatus Acidiferrales bacterium
GTCGCGCTTGCTGATCTGCGCGGCAACGGCGGGCTGCAAGAAGGAAAACAATCCGACGAGCCTGACGGTGGCGCCGGAGGACTTGCCAATGACCGTGAGCTTGTTCGAGAGCAGATACTCGCGCTGGTCGGTCTTGCCCGCCAGGACGATCAGCCAGGGAATGCGCGCGCGAGGCGGAGGAGGCGCCTGCGTCTGCGTGGAGGTCTGCGCATCCGCGGGTGGACCGCCCGCGGCCATGGCCTGCGCGAGCAGTTCGCGCCGCTTCTTGGTGTCGAGGACCATAGTTTCCTGGAGCTTGGGCGGAGCGGGCTTGGCGGGCGCGGCAGGAACAGGAGCGCCGGCGATGGCTTCGGCTTCGCCACGGACCTCGATGGAATGCTTTCCGACGGTGACAACGTCGCCGGGCTTCAACGTAGCACGAGTGACGCGCTGGGAATTCACGAACGTGCCGTTGAGACTGTTCATGTCTTCCACCACGAGTTTGCCGCCGTCATTGAAGATGCGGGCGTGGTGGCTCGACACGGCAAGGTTGTCCACGTGCAAAGCATTGTCGGGAGCGCGGCCAATGCCGATCGGGGTCGCGCCGACCTCCACCTCTTTGAGCACCGCCGCTTCGTATTTCAGGATCAGCTTTGACATTTCTAGGCTCCTCCGCTATTCCCCGCACAGCCAGCGCCAGAGGCGCGCCAGCCACCCGTTGGTTCCTTCCAGAACACGAACAACGATAACAGTAACGTTGTCTTCTCCCCCGTTTTCATTTGCCAGAGCGATCAGGCGCTCGCAGGCTTCCCGAGCGCTCAAAGAAGTGTTGAGAACGCTTCCGATATCCGGATCCGTGGCCATACGGTTGAGACCGTCGGAGCAGAGCACCAGAGTATCGCCCGGGAGGACGGGCTGTTCCTCCGCATCCACGTCGACGGCGGGGTCAATGCCCAGCGCGCGGATGAGCACGCTTTGCATCTGGCTGCTCTCGGCCTGCTGCTGGGTGAGGATGCCACGGCGAACCTGCTCGGCGACGAGGGAATGATCCTGGGTAATCTGTTCCAACTGGCCCTGGCGCATGCGGTAAAGGCGGCTGTCGCCCACATGGGCAACGCTCATCTGCTCCTCGTCCAGCCAAATGGCCACAACGGTCGCGCCCATACCCTTCTGCGAGGGATGGCGCTGCGCCGATTCATAAATGGCGCGGTTGGCCAAGCGAACGGCGGAAGCGAGGCGGTCGGCGCGAGGCGGCAGGCCGGGAATCGGGTCGCCGAACAGGGGAAGATCGGGATTATTCATCCACTCAGCGCAGTGGTGGCGGATCGCATCGATCGCCAGTCCGCTGGCAACTTCGCCATGGGCTTCGCCACCCATGCCGTCGGAGAGGACGTAAAGCCCAATCTCGGGAACGGCTGCGAAGTTGTCCTCGTTGTTTTTCCGGACGCGCCCGAGGTCGGAGCGCGCCTCCATGTCAACGCGCACGCTGGAACCTCATTGCCGCACTCCGGCGGACTCGGTCAGAGCATTGCGCAGATCGGCGGCCATATCCTTGGCGCGCTGATAGCGCTTCTCGGGATCTTTCTGGAGGGCGCGATCGATCACGCGAGCCACACCATCAGGGATCTTGGAATCCAACTGCTGGATAGGCCGGTGCGGCGTGTTGACGATGGAAGTGACGAGCGTGGCCACCGAATCGCCGATAAACGGCTTTTCGCCAACCAGAAGCTCGTAGAGGCAGACGCCGAGCGAGAAGATGTCCGAGCGGCCATCCACTTTCTTTCCGGCAAGCTGCTCGGGCGACATGTAGCTGGGCGTGCCGAGAACGGTGCCTGTGGCCGTCTTGGACTGGTCAGTGATGCGGGCGATGCCGAAGTCGGTGACCTTGATGGCGCCGTTCTTGAGCATCATCAGGTTGGCGGGCTTGATGTCGCGATGAACGACGTTGTTGCCGTGGGCGTAGTCGAGGGCGTCGGCGACATCGGCGATGATGTTCACGACTTCGTTCAAAGGATGGAGGCTCCCTCTCGTGCCCCAAGGTTTGAGGTCGGCACCGTCGAGCAGCTCCATGGCGATGTAATGGATGTCCTGATCCTCGCCGGCGTCGTAGATGTTGACGATGTGCGGGTGATTCAGCCGGCCGGCGGATTCCGCCTCGCGGAAGAAGCGTTCGCGGAGGGCCTGCTTGTCTTCGTCGGTCAGGTCGGGATCGTCGAAGCGCAGCGTCTTAATGGCGACCTGCCGATTGATCTTGGGGTCGCGGCCGAGGAAGACGGTGCCCATCGCGCCTTTGCCGAGTTCCTTGATGACCTCGTAGCGGCCTAGAGTGGGCTTGACATCGGTGCCCGTGACCATGACCGTCGCATCGGCGGCTCCGCGGCGCAGGCCGGCGGTGCCCAGGATCTGGGTCTCGCCCATGGCCTTGAGTTTGACGGCGCGCTCGGCGATGTCCTTGAATTTCTTGTCCACCGCGAGGATGTGCTCGAGCACGGCCACAGCTTTATTGAACTGGCGCTTGCGTTCGAAGTCGAGGGCGAGGCTGTATAGAGTGTCTTTCATTCCCGTGTCGACGGGCACGCGGCGGAATTTTTCCCAGGCCATATCGAGCATGCCCTGGCCCTGGAATGAGAGGCCCAGCATCTTGAGAGTTTCGGCGGATTCCGTTTCCAGAGTGCCTTTCTCGCGCTCGGTGCCGAAGTAGCGCCGGGAAACCATGACCACATAGCCCACAACCAGCAACAGCGAGGGATACAGCATCGGGAGCCAGAAGCCCTTGGAGTTGAACATCCAAACAGCCACGCCATCGTAAGCCACCAGGAGAGCCAGGGCGATGCCCGAGCTAACGGCGGCGGGCAGCAGCGGCACGCCGATGGTGATGAACAGCGCGAATAGCAGCAATCCGCCGAGCTCGAAATTCTTTCCCCAGGTCGGCTGGACCAGCACGTTGCCCTGCAGGATGTTCTCAACGACGTTGGCGATATATTCGACGGCGGGAAGCGTCGTGGAAAGCGGAGTGGCGCGCTGCTCGCCGAGTCCGGTGGCCGTAAAACCGACCAGCGCGATCTTTCCCTTGAAGTTTTCCTTGGGCAGCTTTCCGGTGACTACGTCCACAAAGCTGAAGTAGGGGAAAGTCTTCACGTCGCCGTAGAAGCTCACCAGCGTTTCATATTGTGGATCGGTGGGAAGGGTGCGATTGCCGACTTTGAGCGCCTGGCCAAGCGGCACAACCTCGCCGGGCTCGAGGTTGAGGTAAAGGCGCGCAATCTGGAGCGGGAACGATGGATAGACCTTGTCCTTGTATTGGGCGATCAAAGGCTGCCGGCGGACGGCCCCGTCGCGGTCCGGGCTCCAGTTCACGTAGCCGATGGCCTTGGCCTCTTTGGCAAAGCGATCGATGGGCGGCACCAGGTCGCGGGCGTCGAGCGAAGTGCCGGTGAGCAGGCCCTTAGTGGCGCCAGGAAGGGCGTTCTTCGTTACATCTGGAGCGGGGTCCTGATCGGGATGGCCAATGGGCGGGCCGGGCAGCCCGAGCCTGTCTCCGAGCACGACGTTGCCTGCCAATGCGATGGAATCGGCCAACTGGCCGTCGTTGTCCAGTTGCTTTTCGGAATCCACGAATACTTTGTCGAACTGAGCAAAGAGCTGGTCGGCGACGGCGCGCTCTTTTCGCGTGTCCACGCCTTCGACTTGCTGGAAGACGAGGTCCTTGCGCGCATCAACAATTTGTTTGTGGAGCTTGCGGACCTCTTCGAGGCCGATGTTGACTTCGGGGTCTGAGTAGAGCAGGTCGAGGGCAATCACCTTTGCGTCCGCTTCGGAAAGCTGGTCGATCAGCTTCCCCATGTAGGCCCTGGGCCAGGGCCAGGTGCCGATCTGCTGGACGGAAGCCTCATCCACCGCGACGATGACAATCTGCTGCTCGGCGATTTTCGGGGCCGGGCGCATGCGCGCGCGCAGGTCGTAGAGCTTGAGTTCGAGCGAATCGAGGGGACCAATCCCGATGAAGAAGCCGCCGAGCAACACCAGGGAGATGACGGCGCCCACGATGACGTCGGTCAGAGGGAATTTTCGCTCAGCCATGTTCCGGTATCCCGGTCAGCGCTCCACCGCCTCCCCTGGACGCCTCCTGAGC
>DASPSB010000145.1:0-3433 GCA_035624135.1 Candidatus Acidiferrales bacterium
GGCCGCGATTTTTCCGTCGGTCACCACTACCACGCCGGGACTCGTGATTTTTCCGCTCTTCCCGTCAAACATCCGCGCCGCTTTGATGACCGTCGTTTTGCCCGCCGGCGCCGCGATTCCCCACCCCGCCGCGAGCAGAACTGCCAAAACAAGAAGAATCCTTCTCATGACCCCTCCGTGGAACCGCAACCTTATCCCCCCACGCGTCAAAGTCAAGCCTCTGCCGCGTCCGGTGGCACTTCAGTCCGAAATTTGATCGCCTCGATTCCGGCAGGAGGGATAGGGGTCTGGCCCTGCGGTGCCTACGCTGAGAATCTCAACGTAGCGTTCGGCCAAGGAGGCACCTAGTTTCGCTTTTCCGGACTGCTCTCCTTGAGTTCCGGGATAATCGTTCCCTGCTCAAACCGTATTAGCCATTCGCCTTTGTGCCGGGTCCACACAGTGGTCACGCGGAACCGCGGCGGCAATGGTTGGCCCTGGTACGTTGCATCCACATCCAAAACGCACGTGATGTAGGCGGCTTCGCGTGTCATCAACTTGAAGATGCAATCCGACAGTTTGTAGTCTTTCAAAGCAACATCAGCCCAGCCCGCCTGGATGTCCGAGCGGTGATACACAGTGCCGTCGCCAGCTACCTCGGCAAAGTCATCGGCCAGGTGAGCCAGCACGAAATCCAAGTCCTTCCGCTTCTCCGCTTCGTACATCTGGTGGAGAGTTCTGCCGATCTGCTTCTCGGTCGCTGATTTGTCATGAGAACTCCGTCCGGCGACCCAAGAGGCAGAAAAAAGGAGAAAGGAAGCAGCCAGAAGCAACCTTGCGATCTTCATCGTTGACCCTCCGAGATCACCACCTCGAAGTATAGATGCTCACGATGCCTGACGATCAGCACGCCTATTGGAAAACGGAAGGCTGTTCTAGTTGTCGCTTTCTACAAGACAGACCATTCATCTTTCTGCGCGGAAAACCCCAACAATAGGAACACGGCCAAGTTAAGTGCGCGCTTCAGTGAGTGGGTAAAGTCCGCGAAGGAGGTCTAAGTTCAAGCGGAACCATTGCCTGGGCCGGCTCCCAAGACTCCTGTCCCGGCGTCGCTTCCACCGGCAACGGCACAACTCATCCGGTTCCTTCGATCCGAATAGGCAGTGTCCCCGGGTAAGTTAAACGAAAGAATGGAAAGTGCTACGCGGTGCGCGCCAGCGCATCCGCCAGCAGCCGGCGCAACTTGGCGCGCTCTTCGAGATCAATCTCGACGATTTCGTAAGCGAATTTCGTGGCCCGCGTGTCGCGCACCAGCACGTGCGACTTCAGCCCGCGCCACCCCGTCTGCAGCTCCACATCCGCTTCGCTGCCCGGCGGCAGGGCCAACTGCTTGTCGCCTTCGCCCCAGCCCCCGCCCAGGCTCATCTCGCGCATTTCGATGCGGTGCTCGCCCTGGCTCGTGGCGATTTTGGCCTCCAGCGGCTTTACCAGCTTGATCCGCTGATACGACCGCTGCCGCACGCCCGGCGAATCCGGCGTCGGATCAATCGGCGCCACCTGCAAATCCTCGCGCGGGATGTCCGCCGAGTTCAGGAACGGTTGCAGCCATCCCGGATCGATTTTCTGGAGCGCCTGCGCCGCGGCTACGCGCATCTCCTTCGGATATTGCCAGCGGAACGTCTGGCGTGCTTCGAGCACCTGCCGCAGCAGCGGCGCGGCCTTTTGCGCCCGCAGCCGTCCCAGCGACTCAATGGCCTTCAGTCGCAGCAGCGGCGTATTCATCCTCGCCAATTCTCCTGAGGCAAGCCGCAGCAGAAAATCCACCGCGCCCGTGTCGCCGCTCATCCCTACTTCATCGAGCGCCGTCGGAAACACCAGCGGATCAAGCACTTCCGAAAGATCCAGCAGCACGCGGCTCCGCTCCGGTGTTCCCGAACATGCCAGTTGGCGCACGGTGATGTCCTGGTAGTACCGGTTCCATTCGCGAAGCCGCTTCGGCAGCAGTTCTTCGACCGCTGGCAAGTACAGCCGGCTCAGCATGCCCACCACGGACACCGCTTCGGCTGGCGCGCCCTTCTTCAGCTTTTCGCTCAGGAAGTCGACCAGTTCGTTGCCCAGCGCGCCCGCGATTTCCACCAGCCGTTCGCGTTCGCGCTTGCGCCCGCAGCGGATCATGCGCTGTGCGAGCTGTTCGCCGGCCAGATGCGGCTGCCGCCGGGTGATTTCAATCAGTCCGTCCGGCACCTTTGTGGCCCGGAGCGCGTTGTCAATGAAATCGGAGAGCTGCTTTTCGATTCCCAGGCGCGTGCGCAGGTTGGCGGCAAACGCCTTCTGCTCCGTGCCCATGCGCTCCACCACGTTCAGCAGCTCGAGCGCGTCGCGCAGCGCCGTAAAGTTCTTCTGATCCGCGGCCTGACGCGAGAGCCGCGTGAACGCCTCGCCCACTTCGCGCGCGATTTCCAGCGCTTTCTGCTCCAGCGATGACTGGAGCGCCTTTCCAGCCTGTGCGATCGCGTCGTGCAGGATGGTGCTGTCGGCGCGGCCGTACAGGTCGGTCAATTCCAGGATTCCCTGCGCCGCGCGCGTCCGCCCGTCCTTGTCGCTCGATCCCAGGCACGTCGCGTAATTCCGCAGGATGTTGTCCGCCAGGCTTCCGTCGCCGCGGTCCAGCGACTGCTCGACGTACGACCGGACATTTCGCGCCGGAATCGCCCAGGCGTCGTCGGAAAGCAGCATCGTCCGCTTGCCCGTCTCCGGCAGCGAATTCCAGAACTGGCGGTCGAGCACTGCAGCGTAGCTCTCCACTCCCATGCCCGCCTTGCGCATCTTCTCTTCATGCGAGCCCAGGATTTTCCGCAGCGAGTCGATTTCTTTCCCCAGCTTCGAAAGCATCTGCTTTACGGTGTTGACCTTCGTTCCACCTCGCTCGTATAGGTCCAGCGCGAACTGGATGGCCATGTTCTCGGCGAGCTGCAGCATCATCGGCGTGTCCATGTTTTTGGCCGGACCCGCCGCGCTCAGTTGGGCGAGCGCCTGTTGCAGCGTCAGCTTGGAGCTTCGCGGCGAACTCTCTAGTTCCTTCTGCACCGCGCGCATCTGCTCCGGCGAGCCGCCGCCGCTCTTCGGGATGGCCGCACCGACGCGCGTCAGGATCTGGATTACGCTCAGCAAGTCGTGTTCGGTAGGCGCATACGCGGCCACTCCTCGTCCACCCCCTGACCCCGCGCCCGCCAATCCTGCCCCCCCCGTTCCAGCCCCGGTACCTCCGCCCCCGCCGCCGGTCCCACCGCCACCACCAGGAAATCCGCCGCCGACGGTCGCTCCCGGGCCAACGAGTTCTTCGCTGAGAGAGCCGCCGTAATATCCGCCCGCACCGCCGCCTGCACCGGCTTCCTCTCCGCTCTGCGCCACGCCTTCCGCCGCCGCAATCATCTGCAGCAACCGTTTCGGGTCG
>DASPSB010000178.1:0-2987 GCA_035624135.1 Candidatus Acidiferrales bacterium
CCGAGGCGAACATCAGCGCGAGAGCCAGCAGCGTCCAGGGAATACGGGCGGGTGGCCCACCCAACGTTCTCCTCCCGTTGAGCTGCTTACCATTCACGCGACGAGGATACCACTTGTTGGAATTCACCGTGGGGTATAGAAACGCGGGTGCCCCATCCTTCCCGGAGTTCAGGGAAGGGTGGGGCTGTTGGTTTCCTGGGTATGCCCAAGAATCTCAAACGCCGGTATGGCCAGCGGGATTTGCATTTCATCACCTGCAGTTGCTACCGACGCCTTCCGCTTTTCCGTTCCGTCCGCGCGCGCAACATCTTTGTACGGATTCTAGGCGAGGTGCGTGAACGATACGGCTTCGCCGTGGTCGGATACGTCATCATGCCGGAGCACGTCCATCTGCTCATCGGCGAGCCGCGAGTGGGGACTCCGTCGTTGGTGATGCAGGTGTTAAAGCAGCGCGTATCGCGCGAACTGCGGAGGAGAAAACGGCGCACTTTGCCTGGACAGCTCGCACTTCCCTTCGCAAAGGCTGAGCGGTCGCTGCCGCAGTTTTGGCAGCGTCGATTTCACGACTTCAATGTCTGGAGCGCGAAAAAAAGAGCTGAAAAGTTGGAATACATGCACCGGAATCCAGTGGCGCGCGGACTGGTGGCGCGTCCGAACGATTGGGCGTGGAGTAGCGCCGCCGCGTATGCCGGACGGAAGTCGCAGTTGCTGCCGATCGACTTCGAGTGGTGATGGAAACATCAGCAAGACAAGAGGGGAATGCCCCACCCTTCCCTGAAGTGCGGGAAGGATGGGGCACCCACGATCAAACCCGGATCAGAAACGGAGGGGAAACGAAGAGTGGGCCACCCGCCAACGACGGCGTGTGGGGCACCCGCCACCCGGCACTGACGGCGGACAACTGTCCCTAATTCATTCGGCAGTCTGTAAATTCAAGGAGATGCGCACGCCGTTTACCAAAACCGCGCATTGATTAATGGCGTCCTGGCTGGTGATGCGCGCGTCGGCAAACTCGCGCAGCTCCCTGAGGAAGCAAACGTATTCAATTGCTTCCGGCGATGCGGTTGACTGCGGCTGAAATTGGGTGAGCACCGTGATATCGAGGGCGGGGAATTCCACATCCTTTGAGATCCGGCTGAGCAAATCCTTCAACTGGGGCGCGAGGAACAAATCGAAGCTCTGTGCGGCCCGCCTGTAGATGGAGGTATGTTCGAGGTCGAAGCGGGCGGGGTTGCGCAGGGTGAGTTGCAACGCCACACGTTCCTGGAAGAGCACAAAGGAGGGCGGGGCGTAATCGACAAAATGAAATTTCAGGAGCCCTTCTTTGGCAAGCGCATCGAGTTCGGACTGGTATTTGGCCTGTAGGCGGGCAACATCCTGCTGGGTGGCGGCAGGCAGGGCATCCGAGCTGAGAGCCGGACGCGCGGAGGGGGCCGCGAGCTCCGGGCGGGAAGCGGTGGTGCCCGGCAGGACGAGAGCGGGCGCATCGGGGGCCGACGGCCCGGGGAGCACGCGAGGACTGGGTAGGGACGCGGCCGAGGTCGCCGGGCTCGCGGTACCGGCGGAAGCAGGGCGCGAAGGAGAAGCGTCGCCCGCGGCGTGGTCGAGGGCCTCCAGGCTCAACGGCTCGCGCTGACCGAGAGCCAGTCCGAACTCCTGTCCGTCCAGATAGATGTCGGAACGATTCAGGATTTCCTGACGGGCGGCATCGCTCTCCGCCGCAGCCAGAGCGAAGGCATCGGCGCGGGTGAACACGCCGACGAGAATCTCTTTTCCTTCATACTCATAAGACTTCGACTTGCCGATGGAGTGGTAGCCGATCTCCAAGCCGACGGCGTCACAAGCCACGTCCGCCGGAATGTCTTGGCGCACCAGCCGGAGGATCGGAGCGAACACGTCCGAAAAGACGCGCGCGGCACGTTCGTTTTTCGTGAGGAGCTCGGAACTGAGCGCAGCATTGTAGCGACCGGTGATTTTGAGCACCAAGCGGCCGCGGAAACGCACGAACTCGATGCCGCGCGTATCCTGGCCCGACGGGGATGCCGGATCGGATGCAACATATCGCGCGAGCGTGAAGGGAAACGGGAACTTCGTGAGACCGATCGAGCGATTCAGGGCCTTCAGTTGGTTGAGATAGGTTTGCTGGAGCTCGCGCAATTCCGGACTGCGGATTTCCTGCGGGCTGAGTTGGGCCCGGCTCGCCGGCGCGGCCAAAAGCCATACGCCCAGCGCCACTGCGCAGAAGCCCTGGCGAAAACCAGCCGACGTGCATGGGCGCAGGAACCGAGTGGGCATAGCGCTTATTTTACCGCAGGCGCCGGCGGAGGCTGGTAGGGCGGCTGAGCGATTGCGCGGATGTAGGCGATGAGGTCCGCGATTTCTTCGTCGGTGAGCGTGCGTCCGTAGGGTGGCATCATGGCCGATTTCCCCAGGGCGCTTCCACCGAGTGCAATCGCGTTCCTTACCGTCTCGTCGCTTTCTTTGTTCAGCGTTGCGCCGTCGTTCATCAAGGGGGGAGTGGGCGTCACATTCGACCGGTTGGAAGGGCCGGCGGGAGTGGCATCCGCATGGCACCAGACGCAGTGCGTGTAAAAGATGCGTTTGCCCTGGGCTGCACGGTAGTCCAGCGGGATCGGGGGGCGCTGCGGATCGTTCCAGTCGGCCTCCAGATCGAACGCCCGGGAACCCGCATCGGCAGGCGCGGACGGCTGCTTTGCACATCCGGCCAGCCCGGCCAGCAGCCCGAGAAGCAAGACGGAGCGGCGGCGGCGGGTCATTGTCCTGCTCCATGGGGTCCTGCTCCATGGGCGGCAGCGCCTGCCGGCTTCGCGGCCTGCCGCAGGGTCTGGAGATAGGCCGTGAGCGCGCGGATTTCGTCGTCGGTGAATGCCCGGCGCGGTTCAATCGCTCCGGGAACCAGTTGCTGGGGGTTGCGCAGCCAAGCCTCAGTCCATGCCGGTGTGAGCCAATTTCCGGCGTTGCTGAGG
>DASPSB010000192.1:0-3328 GCA_035624135.1 Candidatus Acidiferrales bacterium
AGACCCAGCCGACAAGAGCGGGAAAATGCGCCCGCATCCCTTCCCCGTCCCATTCCGGGTACTGCCCCGAAACCAGCGGAAACAGCAGCAGCGTGTACAGCGCCCAGCACGGAATCCCGGTGGACGCTCCCACCATCAGGCTGTCCACATAGGCATTCTTCGAGGGGCGAAAAGTCACCGTGAATGCGGCGCCGAGGATGGTCCCCAAAGCCGCCGCGCCAACCGCGCTCGTCATCGTCAGATTCAGCGCCACGCTGCCCATCAATCCGGCCAACCCGCCAATGCAGGCCCGGCGATAAAAGCGGTTCATCGGCTCGATCTCCTCTCCCGCCACCTCGCTGGCGATGCAAATCCCGCCGCCGCACAGCGCGAGCTCCAGCCTCGCTGGCTTGGCACACCTGCACGCACCCGCGGCGCGGCACCGAGCGGAAGTTTTTTAGGGGGACGATGATAACCGATTAGGGTGCGGGTACCCGAGGAGATTCCGTGTTCATCGAGATCTCATCCAACACTTCGCGCACTTTTCGGCCCAGTGACTCCAGCGAAAAGGGCTTCTGCAAGAAATAAGTCAGCGGCCCGATTTCCCCATGACCGGCTGACATGAACTCCGAATAGCCGGACATATAGAGCACCTTCAGCCCAGGTCTTATTTCCAAAAGACGCGCCGCTAGGTCCGGCCCTCCCATTCTGGGCATCACCACATCTGTCAGTAGCAGGTGAATCGTGCCGGAAAATGCCTCCGCGAGCTTCAGCGCTCCCGCGCCGTCGGGCGCCTCCAGAACCGCATAACCACCGCGGCGCAAGGCCTCGCGGGCAAGCTCGCGAACTTCGGTTTCGTCTTCCACGAGCAAGATGGTTTCCGATCCCTTCGGCATCTTCGGCCGGGGGCGCACACCGCTCCCGCGATCCGCCGGCTCCTCCACTCGTGGAAAGTACAGCCGGAAAGTGGCGCCTTGTCCCGGCTGCGTGTACACCGTGATATGCCCGCCGCTCTGCTGCACAATTCCATAAACTGTGGCCAGCCCCAGACCCGTCCCTTTGCCTTGCTCCTTCGTCGTGAAGAAAGGCTCGAAAATGTGGGATTGCGTCTCCGGGTCCATCCCCACGCCGGTGTCGCTCACGGAGAGCACCACGTACGAGCCCGGCTGCAGGGAGGACAATCGGCGGGCGGCGGCTTCGTCAATCGAAAGGTTGCACGTTTCAATCACCAGCTTTCCGCCGCTGGGCATGGCATCGCGCGCGTTCACCACCAGATTCAGCAGAACCTGCTCGATCTGTCCGGGGTCCGCCTTCACCCGACCCAGTCCGCTGTCGTAACGCAGGATCAGCTCGATGTGCTCGCCGATCACGCGTCGCAGCATTTTCCCCATATCGGCCACCACGCCGTTCAAATCCAGGACACGCGGCTGCATTACCTGCATGCGGCTGAAGGCCAGCAGTTGCCGCGTCAGCGCTGCCGCCCGCTCCGCTGACTTTTGGATCTGGTCCACGCTGCGCCGCTCTCCCGACCCTTCCGGCAAACGCTCGCTGAGCAGGCTGGTGTGTCCCTGAATCACCATCAGCAGGTTGTTGAAGTCGTGCGCCACCCCGCCCGCCAGCCGTCCCACCGCTTCCATCTTTTGCGCCTGCCGAAGCTGGTCTTCGAGCCGCTTCTGGTCCGTGATGTCGTGCATGACCCCCTGCATCAGCGGCGGCCTGTCCGGATCCCGCCGCAGCAGCACGGCTTCATCGCGGAACCACAGCACACGGCCGTCCCGCGAGATCATCCGGTATTCCTGCCGTAGAGGTTTTCCCGTGCGCTCAAATTCCCTCTCACATTCGGCCACTCGTTCCCGGTCGTCGGGATGCACCCGGTTCCACCAGGTGCTCGCCAGCGCCATCCATTCCTCCGCAGAAAACCCCATTAGAGTCTCGATCTGCGGGCTGACGTACTCCCAGCGGCCCTCCGGACCCGGCTCCGCGATGTACGTGATGGCCGGAAGCTGTTCCACCAGGGTGCGGAATCTGCCTTCCGCGACTTGCAAGGCCTCCTGCGCACGCTCCTGTTCGGTCACGTCGCGGACGTTCACCACGACCGCATCCACTCCCGCAACGCCGAGGCAGTTCGTCAGCGTGCCCTCGAAAATTCGCCACGAGCCGTCCTTCGCGCGCGCCTCCGCCTGCACGAACTCTGGCTCGCCGGGATTTCGCAGCGCTTCCGCAAGGCGCTCGGCAACGCGCTCCACCTGCTCCGGCCGTACCCAGTCGAAGGCGCTCTTCCCGATCAGCTCGTCCGGCTCGTAGCCCAGAATCCGGGTCGTCGCCGGACTCGTATAGGTGATTACCCCCGCCGGATTCAGCAGGACGAGCATGTCCGCGCTGTTTTCAATCAACGCTCGGAATCGCCGTTCGCTCTGCCGCAGCGCATCTTCGGCCTGCTTCCTTTGTATGGCCAGTGCGATTTGCCCCCCCACAGAGCCCAGGAATTCCAGGTCCCGCTGGCTATACGCGTTTTCATTCGTGTAGTGCTGCACCACCAGCACGCCGATGGTCTCGGTGGGTGTGCGCAGCGGCACCCCCAGCCACGAAGGCGAAGGTGTTCCCACCAGCTCCACTTCGCCCAGCGCTGCGAGTTCGTCGAATTCCTTCTGCGCGATTGACATCGGCCGCCCGGTGCGGAACACGTATTCAGTGCACGTCTTCCCCAGCTTCTGCGGCGGCGGCGGCTGGTCGAACTGGTCCGCGAAGAATGGAAAATGGAACAGCGTCGTCTCCCGGTTGTGCATGGCAATGAAGCAGTTCTCCGCGTACAGCACTTTGCGCAGCGATTGGTGGATCAGCCCCAGCAGTTCGTCCAGGTTCGAGGTCGAGGCAACCCCCGCGATAATCTCGCTGATGGCGTGCCGCTCAGTCTCTCCCCGTTTCCGCTCGGTGATGTCTTCCGCCGACCCCTCATAGAACGCGATGGAACCGTCCGGGCTGCGCACCGCGCGCGCGGTCTCGGACACCCAGATTCGGCCGCCATCCTTTCTGCGGATCTCGTATTCGAAATTGCGAACCTCGCCCTGCTCCTCGATCAGCCGCTTGAACTCCTCGCGCTTGGCGGGGTCCACGTACAGTTGCTTTCCGATGTCTTCTACCGCCGCGAGTAACGCCTCGGGACTCTCATACCCGCACAGGCGCGCGCATGCGGGATTCACGCTCAGGTAGGCTCCCTCCGCTGTCGTGCGGAAGATCGCCGGGATGGCTTGCTCCACCATCGTCCGGTACTGTTCTTCGGCGTCTCGCAGCGCCTTTTCGTGAATTTTTCGCTCGATGGCGATGCGCGCCAGTTGCGTGGCGTTTTCCG
>DASPSB010000202.1:0-3915 GCA_035624135.1 Candidatus Acidiferrales bacterium
CACCAGCGCGGAAACCACCGATGCGCCGGCAGCCAGTAGCTTTTCCCGGATATCCTCCTGTTCGCTCACAGCGGCTCGAACGGCGCTCAATCCGTCTCGTCCTCCGGCACGATGCGCTCGAATGGTACAGCAAATGTCCGCAGCCGGGCAGGATGGCGGACAGGAAATCAGTGCGTTGATTTACCACGTATTGCGAAGGTGGCGTTTGCGGAGCGGAGCCGCGGTCGTTGCTTCCCTGCTTTGGCTTCAGTTCAACGGCGGCGGAGCCAATAGAGGCGCGCGCCGCGGCTCGCCCCGGGCTCCGCGCACATCCACGTCTTCAAACAGCAGCGAGGGCGCCACCACCGACGTCGGCAGTCCGCCCTGCGCTCCCCCGAATGCCGAAAGCGCGGTCGCCGCAAACCCGAACTGCTGGCTCTGCATGTAATTGAACGGAGTGAAGTCGTTGCCGATTCCGGCCACCGCACGCAACGAGCGCAGGTTCAACCCCCGCAGCATCGCTCCGCGCAGCGGCTCCTCGCGCCCACCGTCCACGTACACGCGATAGAGCAGCAGCGGCAGCCGATCGCCGGAGGCCGCGCCTCCCGCCGCCACGCCGATGAACTCCGAAAAGTCTTCCTGCCGGCTGATGGCCACCGCCGGGTTGTCCATCTTCTTCACCACGATGCACCACGCATGCCCGTCCTGCCGGCACAGATCGAAGAACTGTTTCCGCAAGGCATCCGGGCTCTTTGTATCCGATGCTTCGAAGAAAAGATTGCTCATTGTGGCGTGGGGCTCGCTCAGATACAAGCCGCGCCCGTGCCCGTTGGAGGTTTCGAAATCGGGTCCGGGACGTCGCGACATGAGCAGCTGTTTCAGCATTCCATTTTCCACGATCGGCACGCGCTGTGCCCGCACGCCTTCGTCATCCACCGCGTAGCCCCCGACGAGCGGCGCCCCCTGGTAATCCTTGCGCTGCGGATCGTCCACCAGGGAAACGGTGGTTGGCAACACGCGCGATCCAACCCGCCCGGACCATTCGCTTCTTCCGCCCACCCGCTCCAGGAACTGCTCGAAGCTCTGCGTTGCGGCCAGCGGAGGCCGCGAGCCGCCCACCGACGCCGCCACGATCTGCGCCAGCAGCGCGCCTGCCGCGGGCGCTTCGAACAGCACGGGACCGCTGTAATCCGGCGCGGCCGGACCGTTGCGCAGCGCCATCAGGTTGCGCGCTGCCGTTTCGAGTCCCTCGCGAACCTCCCGCGAAGACGGCAGCTCCGCGGGCGTATTGGCATACGCGCTGTAGTAATTGTGCAGCGGGTAGCCGTCGTCCGACTGCGTCTCCAGGCTCGCCTCGATCGCCGCCACTTCCCGCGGCACGCGCACCTCGGTGCCTTCCGTCGTCATCAGGTAATAATTCATCACCGCCATGTGATAGACGATCCGCGTGCCATACAGCTCCGGAAACTGGCGCAGCACCGACGAGGCGTCGCGCGCCTCCTGCTCCCAGTTGCGCGAGCTCCAGTCGGCGGCCAGCTTCGGCTCGATATCTTTCACCGGCTCCTCGCGCGAAAAATCGGGGATCTCCGGCGGGCGCGTCAGATTCAGCAGGAAGGCCCGCTTGCTCGAGAGCTCGTTGAGCGCTTCTTTATACGCTTGGTCCGTGGCCAGCCACAGGTCCTGGCGCAGCGAATTGTAATCGCCGTCGATTCCCACTCCACCCGTCGAGCCGATGAAACCCTGAAAATCGTTCCCGCCGATGAAATTCGAGCTGTCCAGCTGGTAATTGCCCACGCGCGCATTCACTTCCATAAAGCGGTTCCGCGAGGTGGAGCTGGAAAGCAGCGCGCCGAACGACGCCGCCACCGTCCGCTGCTCGATGTCCAGCAAACGGTACTCGAGATAGTACGGCGCGGGCTGCGGCGGCAGCACCAGCCGCTCCCGCGAGCGCGCCATCTCGTCTCGCATGGCGTGAAGTGTTTGATCCTTGTCCTCCGCCGCGTCGGAAACCGTGGGGCGGCCGAGCATCGCCGCCACGGCGGCCAGTGCCGCGAACGCCACGATCGAACGGAACGGAAGCGAGCGCGCACGGCTCACGGCTTTGCTCCCGTGGCCAGCGGATCATGCGCCGGCGGCGGCAGGATCGGCGGACGGTCCGTGGACGTCTCCTTCTTTTGCACTTCCATCTCGCTGATCAGGATCGCGGGAGAAACCGCGGCCACCGGCACCGAGCCCGACTCCGCTCCGCAATAGCCGTTGAATACTTCTGGTGTATCTCCCGTGGCCACGATTTTCGTGAGCGACACGAGCGGCGTGGCGATCACATCCACGCCCCGCACCAGCAGGTCCGGACGCCCGTCCGCGTACACCTGATACACCACCAGCGGCGTCACCTGCAGCACCTGTGGCTGGCCACGGCCCGTGAAGGTGAAACCGCCCGCGATGTCGTCAATCACCAGCCCGAACGGTTTGCCTTGCTTCTTCACTTCTTCGATCAGCATCTTCCGCAGCTCGGCATTGCTCACCTGCTTCGAGCTCTGCACCACCAGATTCCCCTGCCGCGATACGGGCATCAGCCCCGTTTGCGCGCGCCCGTGCCCGTTCGAATGCGGGAACCCGAGCAGCGGCGAACGCGACATCTCAAAGTTCTTCAGCACCCCGTGGTCCACCAGCACCACGTGCTCCGATGGCACCCCTTCGTCGTCATACGGGTAATAGCCCAGCAGATCCTCTTTGCCCATGCGCTTCTGCGTGGGGTCGTCGTAGATCGAAAGGAAATCGGGAAGAATCTGCTCGCCCACTTTTTTGGTGAACGTCTGCCCCTCCCGCACGTCTTTCTGCCGGTGTCCTTCGGCGCGATGCCCGAACATTTCATGGAAGTAAACGGCCGCTGCGCGCCCGGTCAGCAGCGTCGGCACCGCCGCGGGCTCAACCAGCGGCGCCTTCACCAGCGCTTCCATTTCCTTCACCAGTTCCCCGGCCGACTGCAGCACCGTCTTGTCGTCCGGCTGTTCCGATGGCTCTACCCAGTCGAAGTTCGCGTAGCGGTTGATATCCATCCCGTCGCTGGCTTTGCCCTGGATGAACAGCTCCAGCCGGTAGCGCACCAGGCCGAACTGCAGCCGCGTCCCTTCGCTTGTCACCAGGTAGTTGTTCTGTGCCTGCGCGCTCATGCTCACGATGGAATTCAGCACCGCCGCCGAGGAGCGGAAGTAATTCGTGTATAGCCGCACTTTTTCTTCCCACGGGCGCCGGTCCAGTTGAAAGCTTACGTGCGGCCCGTAGGATTCATGCGGCGTCTCATGCGAAAAGTCGGGAGCCTGCGCCTCCGTGCTTTCCACTTTGACGTCTCTCCCGGTTTGGATTCGCAGCAGCGCTTCCGTCGCGCCGCGGTACTGGCGGTCGGATTCCTGCCATAGCAGACGCCGCAGCACCGCGGGGTCGTCGTCCACGGGCGCCGACGTCCCGTAGCTG
Source organism: Candidatus Acidiferrales bacterium (assembly GCA_035624135.1). GTDB lineage: Bacteria > Acidobacteriota > Terriglobia > Acidiferrales > UBA7541 > JOPF136. Next base: position 3,454 of record DASPSB010000202.1, read on the forward strand.
GCCTGCGAGCCCGAATCCGCGCCTCCCACGCGGTGCGTGTCGTCCAGTTCGTAGCTGCCCACGCGCACCGTGGTCTGCAGCCAGCGCGTGTGCGTTTCTTCGCTCGAAAGCAGCGCGCCGTTCGAGCCCTGCACCTCCGCGCGCTGCTGCTCCGTCACGCGATAGCTGATGAAATAGGGTGGTGGAGTCGCTTTCGCCAGCCCGGCCGTCGTCCGCTCGATCTCTTCCTCCATGGCTTGAATCACGACGGATTTGGGCGCGCTTTTCGGCTTGTCAACTGCCGGCGTGTCCCCGGGACTGCCTGCCGTCCCGCAGAGCGGGATCGCCGCTGCCACCAGCACGAGGAAAAGGATTGAGAGAGGGTGAGTACGCACTGTCGATGATGTCATAGGGGTGTCAAAGCCATATAGTGTATGCCAGCGCTAGCGAAAAACCTAACCAGCGCAGGCCGGATACGGGCGC
>DASPSB010000217.1:0-6802 GCA_035624135.1 Candidatus Acidiferrales bacterium
ACGCGCTGTTGGGCTTGGCGGGCGCGGGACTGCTGCTCGCGTTCACTTTGATCGCCGCCAATAAGTCGTACCTCGACAATCGGGGGAAGTATGCCCGGGGACAGCTCACGCGAACGGGGTGGATCCTGATCTTCGTGGCAATGCCGCTATTTTTTGCCGCGCTGGTGCTGGGAGGCCATCTGGCCACACGAGCGATTCCGAATGCGGCTGGCGGCAGTGCACCGCCGCGTCCGCAGTGTATGTGGGAGAACGGAAACTCGGAATCCCAGTGTCCACCAGATCGGCCCGGCGAGATGTCGTTGGGAGGAACGGCAGCGCTGGGAGGAGCGGCGTATGCGGTGATTTGGATCATTGTGCTATTGCCGGGGAGGCTCTTTGAGAGAGGGCCGGCGAAGGCGTTGAACTGGATTGTCGAGCGGATGGCGAAGTGGAGCGGCCGGCCGGAGGCGGCCTTTGACGCTCGGGCAGATAGGGATGAGGACTTGACGCCTACACGATCGAAACGGGAGAGCGTGATCATCGTGGTGAGCGCGGCGGGCGCGGGAGCACTGGCGGGTTGGCTCTATGCACTGCTCTCGGGTATGGCGGAGCAATGGACGGCGAACCTGGCGGTAAGCGTGGCGGGGCCGTTGGTAGTGGGCGTGTTCCTGCTGGCGGGGACGCTGCACCTTGGATTGATGGGGACAGCGTTTCCGGACCGGAGACGGGAGTGGTGGGGACGGCTGGGAGGCTGGCTGATGTTGTGGGGGCTGGCGTGGGCGGGGATTTGCTGGGTGGCGCTCCATTCGCCGCAGTTCTTCAGCACAACGGGGAAAGACCTGGCGATGAAATACCTGACGCCGTCCTGGCTCGCGACCACACTGGGAGGACTGCTGGCGGGGAAATCGAAGGATACGGGCGGGGAGGGCGGAAGTGTGTGGAAGGACTGGGTGGCGCGGGCGGCGCCGTACGTGTTTGTGGTGGGAGTGTTCTGCTGGGTGGCGTGGGGAATTGACTGGATCCAAAGGGAGAGGATCTGGTGTACGTATGAGAAAGCAGCAATTCCGGCGTGGAGTGCGGGGGGAACGCCCGCTGGGTGCGTGATGATTTTTCTGGCGTACCTGGCGAAACAGGCCGGCGCGCTGCTGCACCTCATTAGCATCTACCGCCTGCCAGCGTTTACGGTGGTGTGCGTGGGGGTGACGCTGGTGGTGTCGTGGCGGGTGGATATCAATCAGTTTTCGATGAATCTGTTCTACAAGAACCGGCTGGTGCGGTGTTTTCTCGGCGCGTCGAACCCAAATCGAGCGCCAAACCGGTTTACGGGATTCGACGCGGATGACGATCTTGGGCTACACGAGTTGTCCCCGGGGGCGGAGGGGGGCTACGACGGGCCGTATCTGGTGATCAATGCAACGATGAATTTGACGAGGGGAAAGGAACTGGCGTGGCAGGAGAGGATGGCGGAGTCGTTTGTGATGACGCCGGAATTCTGCGGTTACGACGTGTGGCTGGAGGAGCAGGACAGCCCTCTGATTGCGGGACTGAGGAAAAAGCTGTACGAACCGGGAAAAGCAAAGGGAACGCATGCGACCGCGGGGGGCGCGGCGGGGGCGCAGGCGGGCGGCGCGGCCGGAGATGCAACGAAGACACCGGTGGATACGGCGAAGCTGAAGATGGATCGATTTGGGTACCGGCCGACGGAAGAATACGCGTATCCGCCCAATCCGAAAGGCGGCGTGAGACTCGGCACGGCGATGGCGATCTCGGGAGCGGCGGCGAATCCGAACATGGGATACCACAGTTCGACGCCGGTAGCGTTCCTGATGACGCTATTCAACGTGCGGCTGGGACAGTGGCTGGGGAATCCGCGGCACCGGAAGACGTGGACGAAGTCGAGCCCGGAGCTGGGGCTGCCGTACCTGTTCAATGATTTATTGGCGGGAGCGGACGATGACGCGAGGTTTGTTGAGCTGTCCGATGGCGGGCATTTTGAGAACCTTGGGATCTACGAACTGGTGAAGCGGCGGTGCGGGCTGATTATCGCGTGCGACGCGGAGGCGGACGGTGACTACGTGTTCGGCGGGCTGGGGACAGCGATCCGGAACTGCCGGATTGATATGGGGATTGACATCGAGATGGACATTACGGAGATCGCGCCCACGGAAGCGGGAAAACCGAGCAAACGGCATTGCGCGGTGGGGACGATTCACTATGAAAGGGTGGATCCGGACGCGCCGGCGGGGACGATCGTCTATTTCAAATCCTCGCTGACGTGCGATGAGTCCACGGACATCAAAAACTACAAAAAGGGGCACCCGGAGTTTCCGCACGAATCCACGGCGGACCAGTGGTTCACGGAGTCGCAATTCGAGAGCTACCGGGCGCTGGGCTATCATGTGGTGCGAAGCTCGATCATGGGGCAGGAGGGCGAGTATGGAGCAGGCACGGAAGGCTGCCCCACGCCGCCGGCGGAGGGAACCAAACTGCGCCGCGTCCTGAAGGAATCCAAATTCGATATGAGCGAGATCGCACCGGAAGCATGAGTGGAAGATTGCGGCAGGGCGGGTAGTGCAGCGAAGCCATCAGAGAGAGCCGACCGCGAAAACCGAAAAACAGAATACCAGGAGGGAGTGAGCACAGACGGGATTGTCTGTGCGAGTGGGAGGTCTGATAGACTGCAGACTCCGGAGGCATTCATGCACGACTGGAAATCATACACAGGGAAACGGACGTGCCGCGGCGCAGGGCGCCGCGGTATTCGAGTTTTCGCCTTTTTTGTCGCACTGGTTTCTGTTCTGGGGACAGCGCCGCGGGCATTGGCGCAGAAGGCTCCTGCTGCGGCGGCGAAGAAGGCACCAACAACGGCCGGACCATCGCCGCGGCTGGTGGTCGTGCTCGTGATTGACCAGTTCCGATCGGATTATCTCGACATTTACCGCAGCGAATTCGGCGAAAGCGGCTTGGTGCGGCTGATGCGCGAAGGGGCCGTCTTTCGCGAATGCTTCTATCCTTACGCGGTCACGGAAACTGGCCCGGGACACGCCACGCTTGCCACGGGGACCACTCCCGACCGGCACGGCATTTCCGCGAATGATTGGTTCAACCGCGACATCGGAAAGATGATTTACGCGCTGCTCGACGAATCTTCCATGGTGATTGGCGGGAGTCCCGGGCAGACACCGGTGTCGCCGCGAAACATGATCGGCACGACGGTTTCAGACGAGATGCGGCTGGCCACGGGGGGGAAATCGCGCGTGTTCGGGGTGGCGCTGAAAGACCGCGCAGCGATCCTCTCGACCGGACACGGAGGGAACGGCGCGTACTGGTTTGACTCCGGGGGAAGCGGATTCGTCACCAGCCTTTACTATCGCAGCCTGCTGCCCGATTGGGTGCTGGCATTCAACAAGAGCCATGCGCTCCCGCTTCCGGCAGATGCAGCGGCGCGGAAGGCCGCGGTTACGCAGTTCCGGCAAAGCGGCGCGTCCAACCGGCTGGTCGTGGATTTCGCGATGGCCATGATGGACAACGAGAAGATCGGGCGCGGCGAGGCCACCGATTTTCTGTTCATTGGATTCTCGGCCAACGATTATGCAGGTCATGCGTTCGGCCCGTACAGCGCGGAAGTGAGAACGATCACGCGGGAAACGGATACGGCGATCGCGGACCTACTGCGGCAGCTCGACACGCGCATCGGCCGGGGCAAATACTGGTTCGCGCTCTCCGCCGACCACGGCGTGGCGCCGACGCTTGCCGAAGCGCGCGATGCGAACGTTGCGCGGCTGGACGCCAAGAATCTCGACATGAAGGCCGTGCGCACGGCCATCGAGGAATCCATGTCGCAGCGCTGGGGCTCGGCGCACTGGCTGTTGCCCGCGGAGAATTTTTACTTCGACAGAAAGGTGCTGGCAGACAGAAACGTGCGCATCGAAGACGCGGTGCGGCAGGCCGGGGATGCGGCTCACCGGGTGCCCGGAGTGTGGGGAATCGTGAGCCGCTATTACACGCACATGCCGGACTCCATCATCCAGGCCTACGCGCGCAGCGGCTCGCCGGGCCGGCGACCGGATTTCGACATCGTGCCGCTACCGTTTGCGCTGCCGGATGGGGACAAGGGAGGAACGACGCACGGGACGCCATATACCTACGATTCGCAGGTGCCGCTGATCTTAGTGGGGGCGCCGTTTGCGCCTGGCGAGTACTACCAGCGCTGCTCGCCGTTGGATCTGGCGGTGACGCTCGCGGCGATGCTGCACGTTCATACCCCTTCGCTGGCAACCGGACGAGTGCTGACAGAGGCGCTTCCCGCACACGCTGGGGGGAGCGGTGCGCGCGGGACAGCGCCTGGGGCCAGCCAGTGACGGGCGGCGCGCGGAGATCAAAATCGGATTGAGGACGGGCCTTCAGCGGCTTCGGGTGTAAACTGCAAGGAGCCATGCCGGTTGACCTGAGTGTGGAGATCGCGGGCTTACGCCTGGCGAATCCCGTTCTGGCCTCGAGCGGCACCTTCGGCTATGGCTTGGAATTCGCCCACCTGGTTGACCTGAATTGCCTCGGCGGAATTGTGGTGAAGGGACTTTCGCTGGAGCCAATGGAGGGTGCTCCGGCGCCGCGAGTTTGTGAAACCCCATCGGGGATGTTGAACGCGATCGGCTTGCAGAACATTGGGGTGCGGGCTTTTGTGGCTGAAAAGCTGCCCAAACTCAGGTCTTATCGCACGGCGGTTGTGGCGAATGTATTTGGCACAACGGTTGAGGAGTACTGCGAAGTCCTGCGCATTCTTGAAGATGCCGAGGGGGTGGCGGCTTACGAGCTGAATATCTCCTGTCCGAATGTGAAGAAGGGCGGGCTGCAGTTCGGGAGCGACCCGGGGATGGCGGCCGAGGTCGTTGAGGCGGCCAAGCGTGCGATCTGCAGGCGCAGGTTGTGGGTGAAGCTTTCGCCTCTCGTTTCAGACATAGGCGCAATGGCCCGGGCGGTGGCGGAGGCAGGCGCAGACGCACTTACGATTGCCAACACCTACCCAGCAATGTGCCTAGACGTGGGCAGCCGACGCTCGCGGATTGCCAGTCCCAGCGGGGGCCTGTCTGGCCCGGCCATTCGGCCAATCACGCTGCGACTGGTATATGAAGCGTCTAAAGCCGTGAAAACACCAATCTTAGGCCTCGGAGGCATTGAGAAAGCGGATGATGCCCTAGAATATCTCCTCGCTGGGGCGTCGGCGGTGCAAGTAGGAACAGCGCATTTTGCGGACCCAAGGGCCTCTGAGAGGCTGGTGAAGAGTTTAGCGCGCCGTTGTGGGGAGTTAAATATCTTTACAATCAATGGGATACGTGGAGGGCTTGTGGCCTAGAGGGTTGCTTTTTCTGCTTGCTTGGAGTAAACTTTTGGGCATTATGAAGTACCGAGAAAACGGGCCTCGTGCCCGTATTTTTTTTGTATGGGCAGGCCTGCGGTGGCTGCTTTTGATGTTTCTGATTACACCTGTCGTTCAGGCCCCCGCTTTGGCGAAGTTGAGCCTGCCCCCTAAACCAATCCTGACCTGGACTGGACGAGCGAGCTGGTACGGCGCGAGTTTCCATGGGCGGGAAACGGCTTTCGGTGAGATTTACGATATGAACGCCATGACCGCCGCGCATGCGTATCTGCCCGCCGGCAGCATCATCCGGGTCACCGCGTTGCGGACCGGAGTCAGCCGGGTGGTCCGCATCAACGACCGGGGTCCCTACTTTCCCGGGCGCGAACTGGATCTATCTTTCCGCGCAGCCGCCCAACTGGGTATAATCGAGAGCGGTGTAGCTCGAGTGCGGATCGAGCTTCTCGAAGTACCCCGTGGACATTGGACAGCGAAGCAAAACGGCGAATAATCGTCGCCCTGGATTTTGACCGTCTCGACGCGGCATGCCGCATGGCGCGACTGCTGGCAGGCCATGTGGGCATGTTCAAGGTGGGGAAGCAGCTTTTCACTCTGGCCGGGCCGGAGGGATTGCGAGAGCTGTGTGCACTGGGCGCGCGATTCTTCCTGGATCTGAAATACCACGACATTCCAAATACGGTGGCGGGAGCGGTGCGCGCGGCGGTGGAGTTGCCGGGCGTTGAACTGTTAAACGTCCACGCGCTCGGCGGCCGGGCCATGATGGAAGCGGCGGTGGCGGCGATGCCGCGCGGCCCGAAGCGGGCGAGGCTGCTTGCGGTAACGATATTGACGAGCATGGACGCGCGCGCGATGCGTGAGGTGGGGATCCAGGGCACGCCACACGCGCGCGCGGTGCGGCTGGCCAGGCTGGCGCGCGAGTGTGGGATTGACGGAGTGGTCGCGTCGCCGCTCGAACTGCGCGCGATTCGGAAGGCGTGCGGGCCGAAATTCCTGCTGGTGCCGCAAGGCATTCGCCCGGCGGGCAGCGCCTTCCACGATCAGAAGCGCATTGCGACTCCCACGGAAGCCATCCGCGACGGAGCGGACTACGTGGGGGTGGGACGAGCCATCACGCAAGCGTCTGACCCTGTGGCCGCAGCAGATGCAATTGCGAGCGAGATTGCCGAAGCGCTGCGGGATACACCGAAGAAGCAGACAGGCTAAAAGCCTGTGTTACGGCCGAAATTGACCGCCCCCTGGCCGCGCAGTAGCATTCCCGCGTGACTACGCCTGCAGCGCAATCCCACGCGCCTTCTTCCAGCACCAGCGCCGAGCCACGCCGCCACGTGATCGTGGGGACAGCGGGCCACATCGACCATGGAAAATCCGCGCTGGTGGAAGCCCTGACGGGAACGCACCCCGACCGACTCGAAGAGGAGAAGCGGCGGGGGATAACCATCGACCTGG
>DASPSB010000221.1:0-8205 GCA_035624135.1 Candidatus Acidiferrales bacterium
TACCAGCCGATTGACGTCGAGAATCCGGCGTTGCATCTGGATCGCATCGAGCGCCTGCGCAAACTCGAATACAAACCGACCGGGCGCGATATTTTCAGCTCCCAACCCCCTGTGGAGCCGAAGAAGGCCGAGCCGGCTCCCACACTCCCGCCGGCAGGGCCGCATCTGCCGCCCGAACCTCCGCCCCTGGTTGTTCCCATCAAGTACTACGGCTTCTCCGACGATGCCCGCACCAAAAAGCGCAGCGGATTCTTCACCAATGGCGAGGAGGTATATATTGCCTCCGAGGGCGAACTGCTGCAGGGAAAATACCGGATCATATCCATTACCCCCGCTGCGGCGGAAGTGGAAGAAGTTAGCACCGGGCGCCATGCCAAGCTTACAATGGAGAACCAGGGAGGCTCGCCCCAGGGAGACTCTCCGCAGCGATGAGTTCAAGGACACATCATCGCGTTTCCCTCCACGCGCCGGCTTCGTTCGCGCGTCTGCTCGCCTGTGCGCGAGTGCGCACGGCAAGACGCCGAGACGAGGCGGGATTCGTCCTCCTGCTGGTCGTGTTCATGGCCGCGGCGATGCTCATCGCCGCTCTGGCGTCTTTACCGCGGCTTGTCATGCAGGGCAGGCGCCGGCAGGAAACAGAGCTGGCCTGGCGGGGCGGGCAATACACCCGTGCCGTTCGCCTCTACTACCGCAAGTACGGCCATTTCCCCCGCGCCGTTGAAGATTTTTCGAAGAACCCCGGCAACCTCCATTTCCTCCGCAAAGAATACAAAGAGCCGATGAACACGGCCGACGGGAGTTGGCGCTACATCTACGTCGGGCCGGGCGGACAGCTCATTGGCAGTCTCACCCGCACCTTGCCCCTCGGAATGATTGCGCTCCAACCGGGCGCCCCCGGCGCGCTGGGAACCCAAGCCGGCGCCGGGCAAAGCAGCTTTTTCGGCTCGGGTCCACTCGGGACCTCACAGGGTGCCACTGGTCAGTCCGGCATTGGGCAGACTGGCGTCGGGCAACCCGGCGCCGCGACAACTGCCCAGGGTCAGCCGCCCAACCCATCGCCGACCCAACCCACGCAGCCCGCCACCGGGGACGCATCTCTTCCAAATCCCGATGACGCTACGGAAACGCCGCTTCCCCCCGCTCCCGAAGCTCCGAAGCAGGCCATACAGGGCGCAAGCACCGCCGATAGCACGGTTTTTGGCGGTCTATTGGTCGGTGTCGGCAGCAAGATCGACCGCAAGTCCGTCCGCTTCTACAAAGGTTACGGGAAATATCGCGAATGGGAATTTATTTGGGACCCGACGGAAGACATGGCTGCCGCCGGAGGAGCGTTCCCCCAGACTTCCGGCCCCCTGCTGCCCGGCGGCACCCCGCCGATCGGCACTCAGCCCCTGACGACGCCGCCCGTCGTGACCCCGCCCGCAAACCCGACCAACCCGCCGCAATAAGAATTCCGCCGTCACCGCTCGTTTGTCAGCCGTCAGCTTTCAGATGCTCTTTCCCCAGCACAAATCTGTCGATCGCCTGAGCGACCCCGCACTCATCGTTTGTCCCCGTTAGGTGCCACCCGTCTGACCGCAGTTCCGGCACGCTGTTTCCCATCACCACCGCTACTCCCGCAAATCCCAGCATTTCGCGGTCGTTGAAATTGTCGCCGATGGCCATCACTTCGGCGCTTTCGTAGCCTCGCCGCGCCGCCCAGTTTCGTAGCGCGGCTCCCTTCGAAACCGCTGCGTGCAGCACATCGAGCAGGGTAAAGTTCTTCGCTGCGTATTCGGTCATCTGCACCGCGTACTCGTTCGCGAAGCCGGTTCCCGCCAGCCGCTCCGCGAGCCGCCTCATGTCTGCCACGCCGCCGGTGTACATCACCTGGATGGGATCTTCGGTCAGGCAATCTTCCAAATGTGGCATCTCCGCCAGGTATTCCCGGTTCCGCCGCCAATAATCCGTCCGCGAGGGGTCGGCCCAGTCCAGCATCTCGTAGACAATCTGGTTTTCCCGCGGCCGGTCGAAAAGCACGAGCGTACCCATTCGGAAATCCACCGTCGCCTCGAGCACCCTCCTGGCAGTCTCGCGCGGGAGAAGTTGTCGCGAAAATGTTTCCCCCTGCTTCGAACGCACCAGCGCCCCGTTGTTCACGATCATGGTGAGTGGAGCGGGAATTCGCTCCGCCACAGGCAAGGCAAACGTGAACCGCCGTCCGGTCACCAGCGCTGCTTCAATCCCGCGCCCGACGGCCTCCGCTATCGCTCGTTGGTTCGCTTCCGGCACCTGCCCGTGGCTGTCCAGCAGCGTCCCGTCAATGTCGATCGCGATCAGGCGGATGGCCACGCCTCATTCTACTGCGCGGGGCGATGAACCTGAACGCGTTCGCCGATCTCGATGCTCATCAGGTCTTCGCCCAGCTCCAGCGGACCCGCATAGTGCTTACGCGCCTCCGCAATTACGTTCGGCGCGTCGGGCGGCACGACGTGCGAGTACACCGCCAAGCGCGGCTTTACGCGTGAAAAAACGATCCCCGCCTCTTCTCCCGTCGTGTGGTGCGCGATCACCTTCTCAACCTGCGCTGATGTGTACGTCCGGTCCGCCCCGCGATAGGCCTCCAGGTCCAGCACTTCATGAATCAGCACGTCCGTGCCCTGCGCATAGTGAATCAGGTTTTCCGAGGGACGCGTATCGCCCGAAAGCGTCACCGAATGCCCCGCATAATCCACGCGGTACCCCAGCGCCGGTTTCACCACCCCGTGGTCCACCGTGAATGCCGTCACTTTCACGCCGTCCTGTTCATACACCATGCCCTGCTCAATCTCGTGCGCCTCGACCGCCGCGCCCTCCGCCGCCAACTGTTCGTCTACATCTCGCCGGATGTGCACGTCGAACGCGTACGCCTCTTCCAGGTGCTTCATCATCGCCGCCGTTCCTGCCGGTCCCCAAACGCGAAGCGGCACGTGCCTCCCCATCACCCATCCGGTAAGCCACAAGTCTGGAATTCCCACCGTATGGTCGGAATGTAGGTGGGTCAAAAACAGCATATCCGCCTGGTTGAAGGGAATCTCCAGTTGGTGCAGCCGCTGCGTCGCTCCCCGGCCGCAATCAAACAGCAATTTTCGGTTCCCGGCCTCTACCAGGATGCTCGGCCCAAACCGCGACATCACCGGCCGTGGATTTCCCGTCCCTAGCAGCGTCACTCGAATCGCTGCCTGGCCCGGCTCCCCGGAGTTCTGCTGCGCATCGCTTCGATGCGCTGCTCCCGCCAGCATGACCGTCAACGCCCCGTACACCGCCCAGTGGGCCGTGATTCGTAGAGTGGGTCGCGAGCTTTGTCCCATGGCGGAAATATAATCCATCCGCGCCTCGCGCAGCCATCCACTGAGTCCTGCTCAGCCCCGTTTTCGATTGAACCCTTCATCGTGCTTCGCTACGCTCGTCGTGGATGAATTCTGCGCTCACTCATCTCGAATGCAGCCGCTGTGGGAAGACCTACCCGCACACAGCCCTGCGCAACTTGTGCGATTGTGGCCGCACCCTTTTCGCCCGTTATGATCTGCCCCGCGCCTCCCGCACACTCACGCGCGAAGCGCTCGCCGCGCGTCCCGCCACCATGTGGCGCTACGAGGAAGTGCTCCCGCCCGGCGAGCGCGTTACTCTCGGCGAGGGAATGACGCCGCTCGTAGCCTGCCCCCGGCTCGGGGCTGCCCTGGGCCTCTCGCACCTCTTCGTTAAAGATGAGGGACTAAATCCTACCGGCTCGTTCAAAGCCCGCGGCCTATCCGCCGCCGTCACCTGCGCCCGCGCGCTTGGCGCAAAAACTCTCGCCATTCCCACCGCCGGCAATGCCGGAGGCGCGCTCGCCGCTTACGCCGCTCGCGCCGGGCTCCGCGCCGTCATCGTCATGCCTGCGGACACTCCCCAGGCCAACGTCCTCGAATGCCGCGCCTCGGGCGCTGACGTCCGAAAACTCGATGGCCTCATCTCCGATTGCGGACGCTACGTTGCCGAAACTGCTGCGCGCGAAGGGTGGTTCGACGTCTCCACCACCAAGGAGCCTTACCGCGTCGAAGGCAAGAAAACCATGGGCTACGAACTCTGGGAGCAGATGGATGGGGCGCTCCCCGACGTCATCATCTACCCGGCAGGCGGCGGCGTCGGCCTGATCGGCATGGTCAAAGCCTTTGACGAGATGCAGACGATGGGCTGGATCGGCCACGAGCGTCCCCGCATGGTCGCTGTGCAGGCTGCCGGCTGCGCCCCGCTCCTCGCCGCCTGGCAAGCCGGCCGCGACACCGTCGAAATGTTTCCCAACGCGCAGACTCTCGCTTCCGGACTCCGCGTTCCCAAGCCTTTCGCCGACGTCGAAATTCTCACTTCCATCCGCCGCTCCGGCGGCGCCGTTATTGCCGCCACGGACGACGAGATGTTTGCCGCCGGAAGGGAACTGGCCTCTACCGAAGGAATTTTCGCCGCTCCCGAAGGTGCCGCCACCGTAGTTGCCGCGCGCAAACTCGCCGCGCAGGGATTCATCAAGCCCGCCAATCACACCGTCCTCTTCAACACCGGTACGGGCTACAAATACCTCGAAGTCTGGCAGCGGGCGCTGAGTGGTTGACCCCACGGTCGTCCTTCTCTACCGCGTTCTCCTCTGCGAACTCCGTGCTCCTGCGGTATGCTTTCTCCCTCACAGCCGATTGGTAGCAAAATGACCGAGCGCCTCTACTACCACGATAGCTTCCTCACCGAGTTCGACGCCTGCGTCGTCTCCAGCACCCCCGTGGGCGAACAGCATCAAGTCATACTTAACCGCACCGCCTTCTATCCCTCCTCCGGCGGACAGCCTTTCGATACCGGCCGGCTGGGCGACGCCGCAGTACTCGACGTCTGTGAGAACGGCGCCGGCGACGTCCTTCACATCACCGGTCGCGCGCTCCCCATCGGCCCCGTTCACGGCGTCATCGATTGGCCCCGCCGCTTCGACCACATGCAGCAGCATACCGGCCAGCACCTTCTCTCCGCCCTGTTCGTTTCCCTCTTCGCGTGTCAAACGGTCTCCTTCCATCTGGGCCGCGAAATCTCCGCCATCGACCTTGCCGCTCCGTCGGTCTCTCCCGACCAGCTCGCCACGGCCGAGCGCCGCGCCAACGAAATCATCTTCGAGGACCGTCCGGTGTCCGTCCGTTTCGGCACGCGCGAGGAGCTCACCGCTGCCGGTGTCCGCAAAGAAGTGCAACGCGAAGGTCTTCTCCGCGCAATTGAAATCGAGGGAGTGGAGATGAACCCCTGCGGTGGCACCCACGTGGCCCGTACCGGTCAGATCGGCCTTACGCTTCTGCGCAAGTGCGAGAAGCAGAAAGGAAACTGGCGCGTCGAATTTGTCTGTGGCGGCCGCGCACTGGCCGTCGCCCGCGAGGACCGCCGGCTTCTCATCGAATCCTCCCGTGCCCTCGGCGCCGCTCCCGCCGACTTACCCGCACTGGTCGCCAGCGGCGCCGAGGAGCGCCGCCAGTCCGATCGCCGGCGCAAGGAGCTGCAAGCACGCCTCGCCGTCCATGAAGCCCAGGCGCTCTGGATTGCCTCTCTCTCGGGCGCCGATGGAACCCATCTCTCCTGCCGGGTGCTCGATGCCGCTGACATGGAGTACCTTCGGCTGCTCGCCACGCGGTTCGTCGAATGCGGTCCCGGCATCGCGTTCTTTGCTGCTCGTCCCGGCGGGCAAATCGTGTTCGCGCAGTCACCGGGACTGCCGAATGATATGAGCGCGCTCCTCCGCGCGGTGCTCGCTCCCCTCGGCGGCAAGGGCGGCGGAACGCGCGATTTCGCCCAGGGCAGTTGTCCCGATTCCGCCTCGCTGGGCCGCCTCGAAGTCATCCTGGATTCGGCGGCTGCGCGTCTCAATTCGAATGCCGCGGCGGTCTAGGAGGTAGCGTCGTGCTTCGATCCTTCACAGCCGGTCTGCTCCTGCTCCTCTCGGCCTTCGTCGTCGCCGCCCAGTCCCCGGCCTCTCCCGCCCCAGCGAAAAAATCCCCCTCGCCACAGGAAGCCGCCCTCCCCACCGTCGAGCAGGTCCTCGCTCACTACACGCGCGCTCTTGGCGGCGAGCAGGCGCTCAAGAAGCTCAATTCGCGCGTGATGAAGGGCGCCTTTGAAATTCCTTCTCAGAACATTACGGGATCGGCCGAGCTCGTTATGCAGGCCCCCGACCATTTCTATTCGCTCGTTTCTTTCCCCGATAACGGACAGCACATCCTCGCCTTCGATGGCACGCAGGCTTGGTCCTATGACCCGCAGAGCGGCCTGCGCGAGATCACCGGCCGGGAGCTCGTCGAACTGCGCCGCAGCAGCCAGTTTCTCTATGAGTCCCGCCTGCGTTCCCTCTTCGCTGAGGTTCGTGTGGTGGAAAAGACGACGGAAGCAGATCGCCCCGCCTGGGTTTTGCAAGCCGTTCCATCGGGAGGTTCGCCCGAACTGTTTTATTTCGATGCGCAGAGCGGCCTGCTCGTCCGCCACGACTCCACGCAAACAACCCCGGACGGCGATGTGCCTATCGAGCATCGCTATTCAAATTACATCGCCGTCGACGGCGTGCAGGTTCCCACCCTTCTGCGCCATCGTGACCCCGGGATCGAGTGGCAGGTGAAATTCTCCGAGGTCCGTCACAATATTGCGATTGATCCTGCGAAGTTCGCGAAGCCCAACGTGCCTCCAGCCGCGCCCCAATAGCGCCTGCCGTTTTCCTCCGCCAGTTCCCGGAAACCTTTTTCCTTCTTTCTGCGTTCCAACTCCTGAGCGCATGCGTAACCGACTCCTGTTCCTCGCTGCAGTTCCGCTCCTTTGTTGCGCGTCCCCAGTTCGCGCTCAGGATGCGCACAAAATCATCGACCAGTACATCAAGGCCTCCGGCGGCTCCAAGGCACTCTCCCAGCTTCGCAGCCTGGCCCTGGAAGGCACCGTTGCTGACGGAGGTGAATCCGCGAGTGGCACCTTCACCCTCGACACCAGACGGCCCAATCGGTACTACTCCGAACTCATCTCCGGCACCACGCGGCGCATTGAGGCCTACAACGGCAAGTCCGTGTGGCGCGAACTCGATCCGGGTCACCCCGCCACGCTCGAAGGCCCGGACGCCAACCAAATCGAAGCCGCTGCACAGATTGCCAATACGCGCCTGCTCGATCTCAAATCCAGTAAGCTCATCGTCACCTGGGTGGCGCATGCGACCGTTGCCGAGCGGGGCGCTGAGCAGGTTGAGGTCGTCACCGCTTCGGGCGCCAAGCGCGAGGAGTTTTTCGATTCCCAAACGCACCTGCTCGTCAAAGAGACCGGCCCTCCTGGCACCGACGCTCCCGAAATTTCTTATTCCGACTATCACGCCGAGGGCGGCATCCAGCTTCCCCATACGCTGGAGCTCCATTTTGGACCCGCCGTCTATCGCATCACCGTCACCCGCGTCACGCTTAATGAGACCGTTCCCGACCACGTCTTTGACTTTCCGCGCAATTCCCAGGCGAAGCTGCCGGACCTCAAGGCGCTTTTCAGCGAAATCGATAAGAACCAGAAAGCCATCGACAAGATCAAAGAGAACTACGCCGGCTCGCGCTTCGAGGAGGAGATGGAGTATGCCGGCGACGGCAGCGTAAAGCGCCACGAGTCGCACGATTACACGTTTTTCTATTTCCATGGCGATGAGGTCTCCACGTTGGTCAAGAAAGACGGAAAACCTCTGAGCGACGCCGAACAGAAAAAGGAAGAGGAGCGCGTCCGCAAACGCATCGAGACCATCCAGGCGCGCGAGGCCAAGAAGGAAGCCAAGGAGGAAAAAGCGCGCGAGGAAGGGAATAAAAAAGAGGACGACGATGATGTGGACATCGAAATCTTTCTCCGCGCCTGCCAGTTCATTAATCCCCGCCACGAGCGTTTCCGCGGCCAGGACGTTTTAGTCTTCGACTTCGAGGGCAATCCCGAATTCAAGCCGCACAAGCTGGCGGAGAGAATCGTTCAGAAACTGGCGGGTGTCGTCTGGATCGACGAGAAGACACTCGACGTGGCCCGGCTGGAGGCCTATTTCGCGAGCGACGCGAAAATCGCCGGCGGCCTGCTGGTGAACCTGCAGCGCGGCACCGGCTTTGTGTTCGAGCAGGCTTACGTCAACAACGAGGTCTGGCTCCCCACCTATGCGGAGGCGCACTACGGCGCGCGCGTGCTTCTGCTCAA
>DASPSB010000226.1:0-5266 GCA_035624135.1 Candidatus Acidiferrales bacterium
CGAAAGGGCGGCTGGCGCGCGTGGGCTCTTCGTTGCGCGTGGAAAGGGCGCGCGCGGAGGCGAAGCCGCCGACGCTGAGCGGCGTGATGGCGGCCTCCGCACCGCCGCAGATCATCGCCTCGGCGTCTGAGCGCTGGATGATTTTGAAGGCGTCGCCGATGGCGTGCGCGGAGGCGGAACAGGCGGTCGCGGTGGCGGAATTGGGTCCTTTCGCGCCGAAGCGGATCGAGACATGACCTGCGGCGAGATTCACGATCGTTGCAGGAATGAAGAAGGGAGAGATCTTGCCCGGGCCGCCCTGCATCAGCTTGGTGTGCTCGCGCTCGATTACGTCGAACCCGCCGATACCTGAGCCGATATAGACGCCGACCTGCTCGGAGATTTCGGGAGTGACCTGAAGGCCGGACATCTTCATGGCGAAGTCCGCGCCGGCAATGGCGAACTGGATGAAGCGGCCCATCTTCTTGACTTCTTTTTTCTCGACCCAGTCAAGCGGGTCGAAGCCGCGGACTTCGCCGGCGATGCGGGCGTCATGGCCGGTGGTGTCGAAAAGCGTGATGGGGCCGATGCCGCTCTGGCCGGCGAGGAGGTTTTTCCAGACCTGTTCGGTGCCGATGCCGCATCCGCACAGCAGGCCCACACCGGTGACGACGACTCTGCGATTCAATGTTGGAACGCTCTCCTTCGACTTTGACGCTGGGAGGGCCTTGGAGGCTACTTCTTGGCTGCGTGCTTTTCGATGTAGTCGATGGCGTCTTTGACGGTGGTGATTTTTTCGGCGTCCTCGTCGGGGATTTCGACGCCGAAGGCCTCTTCGAGGGCCATTACGAGTTCGACCTGGTCGAGGGAGTCGGCGCCGAGGTCGTCCACAAAATGGGCGGTAGGCGTGACTTCTTCCTCGGAAACGCCGAGCTGCTCGACGATAATTTGCTTGACGCGCTCTTCAGTGCTGGCCATTCAGCTATCCTCCCCCTGTGCGCACCCGGCCAAAGCCGGAAAATCCTGTTAAACGCCCCTCAAGAAGTGCCACGGCATTGTATGCACAGCGCTCCGAGAGGTCAACCGAACCGCGTCGAGGGGTGTCGCTAAGCCATGTACATGCCGCCATTGACGTCGAGGACGTGGCCGGTGATGTAGGAGGCTTCCTCGCTCGCCAGAAAAGCGATGGCGGCGGCGACTTCCTGGTCGCGGCCCATGCGGCCGAGGGGGATGCGGGCGAGCAGCGCGTCCTTGACCTGCTGCGAGAGCGGGTCGGTCATGGGCGAAACGATGAAGCCGGGAGCCACGGCGTTAACCGTGATATTTCGCGAGGCGACTTCGACAGCGATGGCTTTGGTGAGGCCGATGAGACCGGCTTTTGCGGCGACGTAATTGGCCTGGCCGGCATTGCCTGTCTCGGCGACGACGGAAGAAACGTTGATGATGCGTCCCCACTTTTGGCGCAGCATGAGGGCGAGCGCGTGCTGGATGGCGATGTGGGCCGCAGTCAGGTTGACCTGAATGACCGCGTCCCAATCTTCGGGCTTCATGCGTATGCTGAGCCCGTCGCGAGTGACGGCGGCGTTGTTGACGAGGATGTGCAGGCCGCCGAACTTGGCGCGAACTGACTCGAAGCCGGATTTGATCTGCTCGGGTTGGGCGAGATCCATCGGAACGGGGAGCGCTTCGCCGCCCGTTGCGGTGATTTGGGCGGCAAGCTCGGCGAGTTTCGTTTCGTTGCGCGCGGCGAGCGCGACGCGCGCGCCGGTCTGCGCCAGAGCGAGTGCAGTGGCGCGGCCGATGCCCTGGGAGGCGCCCGTGACCAGAGCAACTTTGTCTTTCAGGCTGAACATGGGAAGGTCATTCACTGCTCCACCCAAACCCAGGCAGGCGGAACCACGGAGCGGACTGGGCGCCAGGGGCACGACATGTCGGGCCCCTACGGGGAGCAGCCGGCAAGTTGTGGCATAACTTCATGAGTCAGTCGGCGTCCGCGGCGGGAGTGCGTGCCTGGGCCAGCTTTTCCACGGCGGCGTGCAGGCTCTTTTCGTCTTCCACGTTGACGCAGAGAACGGAGCGGTCGATCTGGCGAAGCAGTCCGCTCAGAACTTTTCCAGGCCCGACCTCGACGAAGATATCCACGCCTGCTTCGATGAGCGTGCGAATGGATTGTTCCCAGCGGACGGGAAGTGAGACCTGGCGGATGAGGGCTTCGCGAGCCTCGTCGCCTTTTTCAATGGCTTCGGCGGCAACGTTGGTGACCAGTGGAATCGTGAGCGGACCGAAAGCGGTGGCGCGAAGCAAGGGCTCGAGGCGCTGCTGGGCAGGCTGCATCAGCTCGCAATGGAAGGGCGCGGAGACGGGAAGGATTACGGCCCGCTTGGCGCCGCTCTGTGAGGCGAACTCAACGGCGCGCTTGACGGCGCCGGCATGGCCGGAGATCACGGTTTGCTCCGGGGAGTTGAGGTTAGCGGCAGAGACCACTTCTCCCTGAGCGGCGCGGCGGCAGGCATCCTCCACCTGGGCAGGGGAAAGGCCGAGGATGGCGGCCATGGCGCCCACGCCAGCGGGAACCGCCTCCTGCATGAACTGGCCGCGCTGGCGGACCACGCGGACAGCGTCAGCGAAGTTAAGACTGGCAGCGGCCACGAGGGCGGAATATTCGCCGAGGCTGTGGCCGGCAACATAGGCGGGCGTGGCCCCGTGCTCGGCGAGGGCGCGCAGCGCAGCAATGGAAACGGTGACGACGGCAGGCTGGGTGTTTGCCGTGAGCTTCAGCTCTTCTTCGGTGCCTTCAAAACAGATCCGCGAGATGGAGAAGCCGAGAGCGCGGTCGGCCGCTTCGAAGACGGCGCGAGCGGCGGGGAATTTTTCCGCGAGCTCGCGCCCCATGCCGGAGTACTGCGAGGCCTGGCCGGGGAACAGGAATGCGCAAAGACCCATGTCTGCTCCCCGCTTCAGTGAGCGGCGGTCTGGCGCAGGGCGGCGACGCCACCGGCCAGTTCCGCTTCGATTTTTTCGTTGACGCGCGAGCGGGCGAGTTCCGCGGCGACGCGGACGGCATTTTTGACGGCGTTAGCGTCCGAGCGGCCGTGACCGATCACAGTGACGCCGCGGACGCCGAGGAGGGGCGCTCCGCCGTATTCGGAGTAATCAAGATTTTCCTTGAAGCCCTTGAACGCGGGGCGAGAGAGGAGCGCGCCCATCTTGGTGCGCAGGTCCTTATTGAGAGCGGTGCGCAGGGTCTGAGTGAAATATTCGACGAGGCCCTCACTGATCTTCAGGGCCACGTTGCCAATGAAGCCGTCGCAGACGATCACGTCCACGTTGCCGGCGAAGACGTCGCGTCCCTCGACATTTCCGACGAAATTCAGCGGCATCTTTTTGAGGCGGTTGTAGGCCTCGCGGGTCAGCTCGTTGCCCTTCATTTCCTCCTCGCCAATGGAAAGCAGGGCAACGCGCGGGCGACGGGTGCCGAAGATTACGCGGAAATAGATTTCACCCATGACGGCAAACTGCTCGAGGTGAACCGGCTTGGAGTCCACGTTGGCGCCGACGTCGAGCATGACCGAAACTTTGCCCTTGGTGGTGGGGAAGGGAGCGGCAAGCGCCGGGCGGTCCACGGCGCTGAGGGTGCCGAGGGTGAGATGAGAGACGGCCATGACGGCGCCCGTATTTCCGGCACTGACCAGTGCATCGGCGAGGCCATCGCGGACGAGCTTTGCGGCCAGGTGGACGGAGCTGCCCTTCTTGCGCTTATAGGCCTGGAGCGGGGAATCGCGCATGGTGATCACTTCGGGCGCATGGACGATTTCGAGTTGCAAGCCGCCAGCCGAATGCCGGGCGAGCTCTTCCTTGACGGCATGCTGCTGCCCAACGAGAAGGACGCGCAGGCCAAACTCGCGAGCGGCCAGAACCGCGCCCTCGACCTCAGCCTTCGGGGCGTGGTCCCCTCCCATGGCGTCCAGTGCGATGGTGGTCATCTGGGGCTCGGGGAACGGAAAAGTAGTCTGGAAAGTACGGCGGCTCAGGCCGTGGTGTCAACGACTTCACGGCCTTTGTAGTAGCCGCAGCGGGGGCAGACCTGGTGGGGCAGCTTCCGCTCGTGACACTGGGGGCACTCGGAAAGCGAGTAGGGCACGAGATGGTCATGGGCCCTGCGCTGATTCTTCCGCATTTTGGAGTGCCTGCGCTTCGGATTAGGCATACGGACTCCTGTCTGCTAACAACGGGAAACAACCATTCTACAGGGTGCGGGAGCGGAACGCTATTGCTTCTTGCACCAGGTCTGTTTGACGCGGGCGAGTTGCGCCAGGCGCGGATCGGACGCGTGCGTCTGGCAGTGGCACTCCTCGTGATTGAGGTTAGCGCCGCACTGGGGACAAAGACCGCTGCAATCGCTGCGGCAGATGGCCTTCATGGGGATGGCCAGGTTCACCTGCTCGGCGAGGGCATCGGCGAGAAAGAAGCCGGCGCCTTCGAAAAAGGCGACTTCGGCTTCCTCGCTGTCAAGCTTGACGTCCTCTTCCGAGCGGATGGAGTCCATAGGGCGGTAGAACAGGTCGAATTCGCGGCTGATTTCCTCGGTGACGGGGTCGAGGCAGCGGGCGCAGACCAACTCGATGCGGGTGTGCAATTCGCCGCGAAGGCGGATTTCGCCGTCCACCAGCTCCGCGGTGGCGCGAACCTCGAGCGGCTCGGTCTGCTGGAACTCCTCGCTGTGGTAGTCGATTGTGCCGGGAGGATAAAACTTGTGGATGCGGAGCTTGCGGACCGCCAATTCCTTGACGTCGAGGAACATGGCTTTGGGCCGTCCTTCTTTCGCCTGCCGCGCGCGCGAAGGCTCATTATAGGCGGGCGGAATAGTGAGTCAAATTAAACGCCAGACGGAATGTGCGAAAGCGATACGCGCCAGATGTCCCTATGAGGGGGACGGCAGGCCGAGCGCGCGGCGGTGCTCCTTCAACAGGAAACGGTCGGTCATGCCGGCGATGTAGTCGCAGACGACGCGGTAGCGGGGCTGCTCCCCGGCGAGGGCGGCGTGGAAAGGCGGCATTTCGCTGGGATGCTCGGAATAGAAATAAAAGAGCTGCTCGAGGGCGGCGACGCACCGGTCGCGCTCCTCGACCAGGTCGGGGTGGTTGTAAAGGCGCCGGTGGAGGAAGTTCTTGAGGCCAGCGCACCAGGAAGCGGAATCAGGGCTGAAGCCGGCGAGCTGGACAGGAAAGCGGCGGACATCGTCCGGGTTGGCGGGATTATGGGAAGCGATGTTCTTCTCCGTGGTGGA
>DASPSB010000227.1:0-2256 GCA_035624135.1 Candidatus Acidiferrales bacterium
CTGCCATCAGCCAGGAAGCCGCGATCTCCGTCCAGCCAGATGGGCTGGGGCGTGAAGCCGAGGCCTGAAATTTCATAAAGAATCGCGGTTTGTTTTTTTCCGGCGATCTCCACGGAGCGTTCGAGGACCCGCTCGATCCGCGCTTGGCCCTCGGGCAGGAGCTGTAGACGGCCGGCGGGAGCGGCAAGAAGAGCGGCGGCCAATTCGCCGCCAATCGATGCGTCAATGGCAACGTAGAAGGCGGGCGCGGTGAGCTGCTTCTCGCCTTTCTCGGCTTTGTTGCTCCACGAGGCGTGAGAGGGCTTGCCCTCGACGCGAAAATGTTCGTCAACCGATCCTTTCAAATAATCGTTGCCCGAGGCATCGAGCTGTGTGGGGATTCCCGAGCGGTCCAGAATCATGCGCGTGAGAACGGCGGGGCCGCGCCCACGGTCGTTGAACGCGAAGAAGTTGTGTCGCGCGCCATCCGGGGTGGTCCAAACGGCCATCAGCCCCGCCTTATTTCCGGCGAGCAGGAAAGTGTAGCGGGTGGCATCCGCAGGCACTTCGGGCGGCACGGTGATGAGCTGGGCGGGAGCGTTCGATTGTCCGGGCGGGGCTGTGGGCGCCTGGGCGCGCGCCAGGCCGTGCGCAGCAACAACGGAAAAGGCCAGAGCGATGCAAATTGTTAGGGCCAGAAAGGCCGGCCTGAAACCAAGCCGGGCAATGGGTTGTCTGATGCTGTTCATCATCACTCCTCGCTCGCAGTAATGACGCAAAGCCTACTCCGGAGGATTCAACCGGCGAAGCAGATTTTGAAAAGCGGGGTCAGCCGGGTCGCGGCCCCGGCCCTGTGGCCCCCGATGCGAATGTTATACTGGGCTTTTCCCTTTCTCCAGGCGGAGGCTGCTGAGAGCCCTGATGCGGATCGAAGACTTCACTGCGCGGCTGCGGGACTCGATTCTAGTGGCGGACGGGGCCACCGGGTCGATGATTTATGAAGCGCTGGGGCCGCAACGCTGTTTTGAAGAGGCGAATCTGACCGCGCCGGAGGCGGTGTTCCGGATTCACCAGGCGTATATATCGGCGGGCGCGCAGCTCATCACGACGAATACGTTTGGGGCGAACCGGCACAAGCTTTCGCCGCACGGCCTGGGGGAAAGCACGGCGCGGATCAATCAGGCAGGTGTGAAGGTGGCGCGGGAGGCGCGGGAAGCGGCCGCGCGGGAGGTGCTAATCGCCGGGTCGATCGGACCGCTGGGCTCGGCCCGGCAGGTGACGCCGCTGCCGCCCGCCGAAGTGAGCAGTATTTTCCGCGAGCAGGCCGCGGCGCTCGAAGAACGAGGCGCAGACCTGTTTCTGCTTGAGACGTTCGGGGACCTGGACGAGCTGCTGATTGCAATCGATGCCATCCGTTCGTTTTCAAGGCTGCCCATTGTGGCGGAAATGACATTTTCGGAAGAAAACCGCACGTTCGGAGGACTGCGGCCGCGCGACGTCTGGGAGAAGGTGAGAGAGAAGGACGTGCAGGCCATCGGCGCGAATTGCACGGTGGGTCCGCAGCTCTTGCTCGGGGTGATGGAGGAATACGCGGGGCTAGGTTCGATTCCACTTTCGGCCATGCCCAATGTGGGATTTCCGAAGCGGGTGGGAGACCGAATCACTTATCCGAAGTCGTCTCCGGAATATTTTGCGCAGTTTGCGCGCGAGGCCGCAGCGCTGGGTGTGCGCGTGCTGGGGGGCTGCTGCGGCACCACGCCGGAGCATATCCGAGCCATCGCTCAGGCGATCGCGGGAATCCAGCCGGGGGCGGCGCCGCAGAGCCTGTCGCTGCGCTCCGAGCCGCGGACGGACACGCATCCCATTCCCGCGCGGGATCCCGAGAGCGGGGTCTGGCGGCGGATAAAAAACGGCGAGTTCGTGGTGAGCGTGGAAATCGATCCGCCGAAAGGGATCTCCTGTGATCGAGTGTTCGAGCAGGTGGCACGGCTGATGGACTCGGGGAAGGTGCATTCGATCGACATCAACAGCGGAACGCTGGCGCGCGTGGGGATGGACGCGCTGGTGCTGGCGGGGGCGCTCGAAGCGCGAGGAGTGGAGACCATCCCGCATTTGACCACGCGGGACCTGAACATCATCGGGCTGCAGGCCGTGTTGCTGGGCGCGTGGTCGTTGGGCGGAGTGCGCAACGTTCTGGCCATTACCGGCGACCCGCCGTCACTCGGCGACCATCCGGAGACGAGCGGGGTGTACGAAGTGGATTCCATCGGGCTGGTG
>DASPSB010000259.1:0-2842 GCA_035624135.1 Candidatus Acidiferrales bacterium
TCGACAAGATCCGCGGCCCCATCCTCTGCTTCGTGGGCCCCCCCGGCGTGGGCAAGACCTCGCTTGCCAAGTCGATCGCCCGGGCCATGGGGCGCAAGTTCGTGCGCATCTCGCTGGGCGGCATGCACGATGAAGCGGAAATCCGCGGTCACCGGCGGACGTACATCGGCGCGCTGCCCGGTCAAATCATCCAGGGAATCCGCCGTGCGGAGACCAACGACCCGGTGTTCATGCTGGACGAAGTGGACAAACTGGGGCGCGACTTCCGCGGCGATCCCTCCGCGGCGCTCATGGAGGTGCTGGACCCGGAGCAGAACGCCACGTTCCGCGACCACTATCTGGACGTGCCCTTTGACCTCTCCCGGGTGATTTTCATCGCCACGGCCAACTGGATGGATCCCATCCCCGAGCCGCTGCGCGACCGCATGGAGATCATCGAACTCCCCGGCTACACCGAGGAGGAAAAGATCCACATCGCGCGCAAATACCTGATCCCCAAGCAGGCCAAGGAGCACGGCCTGAAGGAAGGCGAGAACATCGAATTCACCGAAGAGGGGCTGCGCGAAATCATTCACAGCTACACGCGGGAAGCCGGCGTGCGCAACCTCGAGCGCGAAATCGCCACACTCTCGCGCCGCCAGGCTCGACGCATCGCCGAAGGCAACTCGGACAAGCTGGAAGTCACCGCGGAAGTCGTGCGCCAGGCGCTCGGCGTGCCGAAGTTCCGCACCGAAAAGGAAGTCGAGGAACGCGTCAACCGCCCCGGCGTTTCCGTCGGCCTGGTGTGGACTCCCGCCGGTGGCGACATCGTGTTCATCGAGGCTTCGCGCATGCCCGGCGGTAAGCAGTTCACCATGACCGGCTCGCTCGGCGACGTCATGAAGGAATCCATGAACGCCGCGCTCACCTGGGTGCGCGCCAACGCCGATCGCTTCGGCATTGATCCCGAATTCTTCAAGAATAGCGACGTGCACATCCACGTTCCGGCCGGCGCCGTGCCCAAGGACGGCCCGTCCGCCGGCGCCGCGATGGTCACCGCGCTCGTCAGCCTGCTCTCCGGCCGCCAGGTGCGCCCGCGCGTGGCCATGACGGGAGAAACTTCGCTTTCCGGCGTGATCCTGCCCGTCGGCGGCATCAAGGAAAAAGTGCTGGGCGCCAAGCGCGCGGGCATTCAGCAGGTGATTCTGCCTGCCGACAACGAGCCCAACGTCAAGGAAGATTTGCAGCCCGAGATGTTGCAGGGACTCGAGCTGCATTACGTCCGCACGCTCGACCAGGCCCTGGAAGTGGCTATCGGGAAGTTCGAACCCGCGGTTCGCGAGCCGGCACCGCCCTCGCCGCCGCCCGTGCCTCCGGTTCTTTCGGAGGAAAAGCCGGTGCCGAAGGGCACTACGCCTCCCTCCTCCACCTTCCACTGAACGGCGCCTTTGTAGGGGCACGACATGTCGTGCCCCTACTCGGCGCTCTCGCTGCAACTGGAAAACTCGTTTCGTTCCTTCCTGTCTTTTTCCCTCAATTCCGCCGAAACTAATTCCGACCGGCCGCGCGCTCGCGCAGCCTGCGGCACGATCGGAACCGCCATGTCCGGTGGAAGCGGCTACGAACAATTGAAAGACGCGGCGCGCACCGTGGCGCTTCATCTCAGCGCCGCGCTCGGCGGCGGAGGCCTGGCCGCGCGCTTCATCCTCGACTACGCCGAACGCTACCGCCGCGCTGCCATCACCGCGCACCTGCCGCGCTACACCGAACTCGTCTCCATGATTCACCGCGAATGCCTGCTCGCCATGGTGGCGCGTGTCGAGGCCGATATTCCCCGCGTGCTTCGCGCCGGAGGAACTCCTGCGCGCGCCCTCGCCTCCGGAGAAGACCCGCTGCTGCGCCGCTTCCGCGTCGAGTTCTACGAGCATCTGGCGGAATTGCTGGGCTGGCGGCAGGAACAGCTCGACCGCTTCTGGCACGACCTGGATCTCTACATGCAATGCCAGCGTGCGCAGAGCGCCGCCCCCGCCAAGAAGAAAGACCTCGGCCCTTTCGCGGATCGTTGCGGCTTTATGCTCGATCCCTCCATGCTCGAGCGCGCCCGTCGCGCCGCCGCCCGTTTCCACGATCAGCTCGAAGCCAAAGCCCGAAAAATCCTGCGCTCGGCCCTCCGCCCGCAATAAAGGTAGAATCCATTCGACCGCAGGCGTGCGCGTCCGCCGCCGGACCGCACGGGGAGGTCGGGGATATGCATTTCGAAGGAAGAAAAATCTGGATCGCCTGGCCGTTCGCTCTTGCCGCGCTGCTCATCGCCGCGGGATTTTCGGCAGTTCGTGCGCAGGCGCCCTCCGCGCACGATTCTGCCAAGGACGCTCCCTACGTTGTCGAGTACTACTACAAAGTGAGCTGGGGCCACGCCGACGAATGGCTGCGGCTGTTCAAGAAAAATCATCTCCCGGTGCTCCGGGCGCTCAAATCCGAAGGACGCATCACCGGGCTCGAAATGGAAAAGCCGCGCTATCACACCACCGAAGACGGACGATGGGACTACCGAGTCACCATCACCTGGAAAAATTTCGCCGCCTCACAGGACCCCGGCACCGAACAGGCCCTGATTCGCAAGCTCTTTCCGGACCAAGAGACCTACCAGCGCGAGGAGCAGCGCCGCTTCGAAGTCCTGATCGCGAACTGGGACCTGCCCATCGTCGAAGTCAGCACGGAACCGTAGCGAAGCGATCCCAGCGCGTCCTTGCGATTCTTCGCGGAACCCTATTCGTGTGCCGGTTTCGTTTTTGCGGCACTGCCTGCGGGTTTGTACTCCCAGACCTTGTCTTTGCAGCCGACCAGCAGCGTCTCTCCGGAA
>DASPSB010000272.1:0-4765 GCA_035624135.1 Candidatus Acidiferrales bacterium
ATTGGTCCACGGCCCGCTCGCCTGCGTCACCGCGCCAATCGTGTTCGAGCCCGAAGCCAGCGCGGGTAGTGAAGCGAGCGAAACCGGCTGCGTCGTTTGCCAAAATGTTCCGCTTACCGGAACCGCCAAGCCGCCGCTCACCCCCTGAATGCTGAATACCCCACCAGAGGGGCTGCCCGCGGTTCCCAGGCCGCCGACGTTTCCCAACGCGCCCGAGTACGGCCACGATCCCGTAAGCGAAACCGACTGCCCCGACCACGACACCGGCTGCGTCGTTTGCCAGAACGTCCCGCTCACCGGGACCGCTGTCCCGCCGCCCACGCCCTGCACGTTCACTACACCGGCGGTGGTAAATGCAGTACCCAGCGAGCCGAGGAAGTTGACGTCCAGCCCGTGCTTTGACGTATACGTAGTCGAATTGGACGTGATGCCGTTTCCGCTCGCATCCGCCACGCCCACTTCGAGCGTGCCATTCGCTACCGTGGCCGTCGTGTTCCCGTTGATCTGCGTCAGGTTATTGGTCCACGGCCCGCTCGCCTGCGTCACCGCGCCAATCGTGTTCGAGCCCGAAGCCAGCGCGGGTAGTGAAGCGAGCGAAACCGGCTGCGTCGTTTGCCAAAATGTTCCGCTTACCGGAACCGCCGAGCCGCCGCTCACCCCCTGAATGCTGAATACCCCACCAGAGGGGCTGCCCGCGGTTCCCAGGCCGCCGACGTTTCCCAACGCGCCCGAGTACGGCCACGATCCGGTCAGCGCGACGGATTGCCCGGACCACGAAACTGGCTGCGTCGTCTGCCAGAATGTGCCCGTCACAGCGAGCGACGAATTCGTCACGCTCACGTACTGATTGCCGCTCGAATCCACCTTCGCTTCCTGCACGCACGGCCCGCCCGAACAGCCCGTTCCATAGTCAATTCCGGCGAGGCCCGCCACAGGGTTCTTCGATTGCGCTGCGCCGCGCGCATCCGGCCCGCTCACAACGGGATCCTCTGCCGCCAGCGCGCCGCTGTTGTTGTACAGGAGCTGGCCGTTCGTTCCCGGAACGTCCACCGTGCCGCTGGCGATGTTGAGCGTGCCCCCGTTGGCCAGCGCGAGCGTGCCTCCGGAAAGGAGGCTCATAGTGCTCGTCCCGCTGTTCCAGGTGAAGCTGGCCACGTCGTTGCACCCGCCGCTCCCAGCATCAAAGAGCAACGCGTTCGCCGTCGTTCCCGGCGGAACGCATCCCGAGCCGCTGCCGCCGCTCGCGGAAATCGTGATCGTGGGCGGATTCGCGCTGTACGCGCAGGTCAGGTTGGTCGAGCAGTTCACGAAGCCGATGCCGCCCGCGAACGTATGCAGCGCGCTTCCGCCCTGCTGCCATTGCCAGATCACGCCCGTCGGCTGGCCCTGCCATCCACCGAATGGTGCATGGCCGCCCTCCGCCATATTCCAGAACCGGTACCGTTCAAACGCCGCCTCCGCCGGCACGGCCAGCGGCACGATCCCGCTGCTGCGAGTTCCTCCAACTAGCTGCGCATGGGCGCGCGGTGCAAACAGCAGTGCCGCGACGGCCGCCGCTAGCGCCAGAACCGCGAGCAAAAACATCCGCTCCCGCCGGGTCCAGCGCCGCGGACCGCTCACGACGAGGGCTCGGCTGCGGCCCTCCTCTTTTCCCAGCAGCCGCAGCGCGGCGCGCGCTTCCGCCTCCGAACCGTTGAATTGCGGGTATTGCATGCGCACTCCGGCGAGTTCGGCCTCGAACTCCCCCGCGTCGAAGAAAAACCGCGGGCGGTCCCACAGCCGCGCCAGATGGCCCGATTCCAGCAGCCAGCGCTGCAGGACTTCGCTATTTCGGATCTCGAGCATTTCTCAGGCAGAGCGGTACGTGAGGGAAAGGCGAAAATCGAAACTCGAATCCCGGGACCTCGGGACGAAAATCCGTCGGACAGTCGAAGCAAGTTCAGCGTCGAACGAATCTTTCTTCAGTCGTTTTTCGATTTCTATTTTCGTTATTCGGTCATTCACAGATAAAGCTGAACGTTGCGCTGGCCACGTCGAGCACTGTGAAATACGCCGGAACGTCGCCGATCTGGAAGAGTTGGCCCGGCGGATAGCAGGTCAGCATCGTTGATTCGCCCTGCAGCTTCGTGAAACCCGTGTCCGTGGCAGAAGGCGCGAACACCTGGTACCGCGTGGTTCCCGCGGCGCCCTGTTCGCGGATCGTAATCGTCCGGCAGGCCACGGGAACAACGAACGGGTCGTGCGACGACACATTGTCGAAGGTCACTGTGCCCGTCTTCGCCATGATTGTCCCACCGGAGATCCTGAGGCCCGCAGGGCCGAAGGACCGAACGTGACTGTGCCCGTCTTCGCCATGAGGGCTCGTGGGCAGGCTTTTAGCCTGTCCGCCTTTTGTAGCCGCGCGACCGCTCCGCGGGCTACGCGGCCACCGTCACCGTAATCGCCCCGCCGCCCGACTGGCTCACCAGCCGCGCGCGCACGAACCGGCCCCGCACCAGGATCTGCCGCCGCTCGCCGTTGACGTTCGTGCTCGTGTCCACGGTCGCGTAATTCGCGTCCGCGTCCTGGTCGGCAGCTTGCAGGACCACGTTCACCGCTGTCGGCGCTGTGGCGTAGCTGATCTGCCAGGAGATTTGCCGGCTCTGGTCCACGTGCGCGCCGGTAAACGACGGCAGCGCAAACTGAATGCTCGATTGCGGCGGAGTGGGCGACTCCGCGTTGAAGGCGTACACCACGTCGCCTGTATCGATCGTAAAAGGAGCGGCCGTTGTGCTGTAGTTGGGCATGGAAGCCTCGCCGATGGAAAATTCGTTCGTTCGGGAAAATTGCGTAACGCAAATCCGTGCGGCCGGATCGTCACCAGGCCGTCGTACTGCGGAGCATGTGCGCCAGCATGGTGCGCGCCCAGGCCCGTCCGTCGTAGAGTTGCATCGCCAGGTATTCGCCGACTTTCGCGGAGAGCCCGCGCAGCGGCATTACGCGTTTCAGCCGCAGCACCCGCGGATAGACCACGTAATCGGCCACCCCCTGGGCAATGAGCTGCCGCCGCTCCGCGTGCGTGATGTGGATGTGGCTTCCATCCGAGCAGGAGTGCCGCTGGACCTCCCGAGGCGTCCAGTGCACCGGAACCAGGCAGATCAGCCGTTGCGACATCCGTGGACACACCCCTCCGCGCTCAATGCGCCGCTGCGTTTTACGCCGCCGGCGAGCCCGTCGCGCGTACCCAAAACCCGGACTGCACGGGCAATCTGCGGCGCCAGGGAACCTAGTCGATTCCCTGGACTTTCCCTGGATCTGGCGCCCGCCGGTTTACTACAGCGGTAGGCCCCTCCAGGTCTTCCTCTTCAATTTCCTTCCAAACCGCCCACAGGGGCGAATCATCCGCGTCCTCGTAAGGCAGGCCATCCGCGGGGGCTTCATAGTCCCCGCTGCACGCGCTGCACATGGCCGATCACGGACGCCCCGTCGCGCACGAAGAGCTACATCCGTGGCGTCCCCTGCCCCCATTTCCCAGATTGCAAATATCTCTTGCACAATTATTATGCTGTGCTATCCTTCCGGGGCTTGGCGCGCATAGCACCACGGCCCCAGCCTCAGGGGACAATTTATGACGCGGTCGGACGGACCTCCGGTGGACTATCTTCGCGAATGCTCGAATACCTCCTTGCGTTACTTCGAACTCTCCAAGCTGGAACACGTTGCTAATCTTCGCCGCGAGCTGGCCGTTCTTCTGGACGAAATGATGGAGGAATCGGCCCTGGCCCTTTTCGCCCGTTGGATGCTCGAACGTCGTGCCATACCTGCGCACACGTCCGGGAATGGCTCTTCCGCCCGCGGCGCGGAAGCCCGTAAAGCGAGCAGCCTGCTCGCCGATTTCATCAAAGGCGCCGGGCTGCTGGAGGCATTTCCGGCCGGCCATGCGGCCAGGGCTCGCAATCTCGGCAAAGGGACACCGCATAGTTTCCCGGACGGCAGCCTCCCGAAACGCAGCCCGGAATTGGCCGTTAGGGAACACACGGCACCTCACCGCGGAGAGGCGCGATCGCAGCGGCGGCCGGAGCGCCGGGGATCACGGCCATTGCGGCCTTCCGCGCGGCCGGTCCCAAACTCGCAATAAGCCGAGACGGACGAACGGGATGGCTGCCATCCCCGCATCCCCGAGGGGCCCGATTCGCCTTCTTTTCGCCATTTTTCCAGGGCTGCACGCAGCCTCCTATTATGTTTACATTAGATAGTAGGTCTTATCTGTCCTCGGCGCGCGCGCACGCCCGGACTCAGGCAGGGATGGAGGGGATCCAGCTACGTCTTATTGCCGGCTGGCCGGCTTCTGAGGCGGCCAGGGCTCGAGCAACTGCTCTTTCCGGTATAGCAGCGAATTGATGTTGTACGTTGCCAGCTCGAACCCATGTCCGTGGGTGATTGCGTCCGTCGGACACGCTTCCACGCAGTACCCGCAGAAGATGCACCGCGAATAGTCGATGTTGTACACCTTGGCGTAGCGCTCTCCGGCCGAAATGCGCTTCGCGTCCGTATTCTCCGCCGCTTCGATGTAGATGCAATTCGCCGGGCAGGCCGCGGCGCACAGGAAGCAGCCTACGCACTTCTCCAGCCCGTTCTCGTCGCGCTGCAGCACATGGATCCCGCGATAGCGGGGCATGAAGTGCACAGGCTCGTCTGGATATCCTTCCGTGGTCGTTTTGCCCAGCATGGTGCGGAAGGTGACGCTGAAGCCCTTCACCAGCGCCGCGACGGTTTCCACCGCTTC